>CAMWWA010000064.1 GCA_947177825.1 uncultured Clostridia bacterium | reverse complement strand
GTATATGTACCGCGTCGCATATTTTATTCAGAAGCGGCAAATCAAAACCTTTTTTAACGCCGTCGGTATCAATGCTATTGACGACAATTTCTCCGGCACCGCTATCTTCACCGAATTTAGCCCATACAATGGCGTCTAACTCAGTCTGAATTCTGCCGCCGTGGCTAAAAACCTTATAGCCCTTATCGGTAAGTTTCACGTCCATGGACAGCACAACGCATTGGTTACCGTACAGTTTTGCCGCCGCAGAAATTAGTTCCGGATTAGCAATGGCGCCGCTGTTAACGCTGACTTTGTCAGCACCGCATTTAAGAACTCTATCAAAATCATTCAAGCTGTTTATGCCGCCGCCGACCGTAAGAGGAATAAATACTTTCGAAGCAACCGCACTTAAAACGTCGCAAAAAAGCGCTCTACCCTCGGAACTCGCCGTAATATCGTAAAATACCAGCTCGTCGGCTCCGCTTTCGGAATAGCGCGCAGCCAAAGTTACGGGATCATCCACGTCGGATAAACCGCTAAAATTTTTTCCTTTTACAACTCTGCCGTTTCTGACGTCTAGACACGGTATAATTCTTTTTGCAAGCATTATTTTTCCTCGGCTTTAGCGATAGCCCTTTTCAAATCGATTTTGTTTTCGTATAACGCTTTACCTAAAATCGCGCCGTAAATACCCATATTTTTCAATTTTTCTATCTCAAATTCGTTAGTTATGCCACCGGAAGCAGTTATTTTAGGATAATATGTCTGGCATAGTACATTGTAAATTTCTAAATTTGTGCCACTTAGCATTCCATCTTTACTGATATCAGTATAAATTACGTTTGCTACGCCAACATTTTTTAGTTTTTTACAAAATTCCAGCGAGTCGATTTCTGTAACTTCTCGCCATCCGTTTACGGCAACATAGTTATCCTTCGCGTCAACGCCTACGGCAATTGCTTCACCAAACTTTTCTACCGCATTTACGACAAAGTTAAAATCGCTTACGGCAATCGTTCCTAAAATTACTCGGCGCACACCACAGTCCAGGTATTTTTGAATTTGGTCAAAAGTTCTTATGCCGCCGCCGACTTCCACATACATTCTGCATTTGGAAACTATATTCTCTATAGTTCTTGCGTTATCGGCTTTACCGCTCTTTGCTCCATCCAAATCAACTACGTGCAAATGCGTTGCACCGTCAACGGCAAACTTCAACGCCGCTTCAAGCGGCGATATCGAATAGGTTTTTACTTTACCGTAATCGCCTTCACAAAGTCTTACAACCTTGCCGCCTATTATATCAATCGCAGGAAATATCAGCATAAAACCTCTTAAAATTCATTAAATGCGCGTAAAATTCTAAGCCCAGTTTCTCCGCTCTTTTCCGGATGAAACTGTACACCATATACATTATTTTTTCTTACCGCCGCGGTAACCTCAATTCCGTAGTCAGTTGTTGCAGACAGCCCTTCCCTGCATTTTGCAAAGTAAGAATGTACGAAATAGACGTAATCACCTTGCGACAAGCCCCTGAAAAGCGGATTGTCATCCAAAAATTTCAGACTGTTCCAACCCATATGCGGAATTTTTAAGTCTGACACAAAATCTTTTAGCGGTAAAATCTCGCCTTTTATAATTCCAAGACCGTCATGTTCACCGTATTCAAAGCTCTTGTCGAACAGAAGTTGCATTCCCAGGCAAATTCCAAGAAGCGGCTTACCGCTATTGCATTGTTCTTTAATAATCAAATCGAGTCCGCTTTGCCTGAGCTTTTCCGCAGCGTCACCGAATGCTCCCACTCCGGGCAAAATCAGTCTGTCCGCGCATTCAATTTCACTTATTTGCGAGGTAATTATGCTTTCGGCACCAATCTTTTTAAGCGACTGTTGCAACGAAAATAAATTGCCCACTCCGTAATCAATTATAGCAATCATTAAAGAATCCCTTTACTTGAAGGCAATGTTGTGCCGGTGACCGCAACTGCGGCTTTCAACGCTCTGGCAAAAGCTTTAAACGCACATTCAATAATGTGGTGAGTATTTTTGCCGTACAACTGCACGATATGCAACGTAATTTTTGCCTCTCTCACAAACGATAAGAAAAATTCTTCTATAAGTTCAGTATCGAAAAGACCTACGCTTTTTTGTTTAAGGTTGTCGCTATCGTCGGTAACTTTTGCGCTTTCAATTTTTAAATCGTAATTGAGTGTTCCTCTGCCGCTTATGTCAACCGCACACAATACCAGACTTTCGTCCATCGGAATGGTCACGTCGGCATAGCGGTTAATACCGATTTTATCGCCAATTGCGTTTAAAAATGCCTGTCCCAGCGCTATTCCGACGTCCTCGACCGTGTGATGAAAATCCACATCAACGTCCCCCACACATTCGACTTTCAAACCGAAACCGCTGTGCACCGCAAAAAGTTCAAGCATATGATTTAAAAATCCGCAGTTGGTTGCAACCGAATAATCGCCGCCGTCTAGATTGAGCGCTAGTTTAATATACGTCTCACGCGTTTTTCTTTCAATTTCCGCAGTCCTCATTGTTTTTCTCCGTAATTATTTCCGCAATTACTTTTATCAATTGATTAATTTCACTTTCGGTTCCGAGCGTTATGCGCACGAAATTACTTATCCTTTTGTCATTAAAATGTCTAACTAATATACCGCGCGTTTTTAGCATTTTGTAAAGTACTTCTCCACATATAACATTGTGTTCTGCAAGTACGAAATTCGCCGCAGAAGGTAAAACAGTGAAACCAAGTTCAACTAAACCTTTGCTTAAAAGCTCTCTTCCTTCTTTCACACATTTTACAGATTGTTTAAAATAATTTTCGTCGCGTATCGCTTCGGTAGCAAGCGCGGCGGATAAGCTGTTTACGTTATAAGGATGAAATGAATTTTTAACTTTTTTCAGGTCGGAAATCAAATTCTCACTTGCTATAACATATCCCACTCTTGCACCCGCAAGCGAACGTGACTTTGAAAAAGTATTTACTACAACAAGATTGTCGTATTGCTTTGTAAGTCCAATTGCGTTGCAATTGCCGAAATCCGCGTATGCCTGATCGATAATAACTATATTGTCTCTATTATTTTTTATAATCTGCTCAATATTCGAAAGAGACAATTCTATTCCCGTCTGTGCGTTAGGATTTGCTAAAACTACCGTTTTGCCTTTATTAAAATAATTTTCAAAATTAACCGTGAAATCTTTTTCAAGCGCAATGTGTTCAATAGGACATCCGAATAAATTTGCTATTACGTCATAAAATCCGTATGTCACGTCGGGATAGCACACTCCGCTTTTACAATAAGAGTAAAACGCAAAGGCAAGAGCCTCGTCCGAGCCGTTCGTTACTAAAACGTTGGCTGGTTCCACTCCGTAATAAGCGGCTATCGCTTTAGTCAATTCGTTACATTCCGGGTCAGAATACCTGTTCAGATTTCGTAACACGCTTTCACTGATTCTGGCTACCGCCGATTGGCTTGTATAAAAAGGATTTTCGTTTGTATTAAGTTTTATATACCGTTTATCTCCGGGTTGTTCCCCCGGCGTATACGGTTGTATCCCGTTAATTAAATCAGTAGTAAATCTGCTCATTTTTTTAATCTAACGGCAACGCTTTCAGCGTGTCCGCCGAGGCCCTCCGATTGCGCAAACGCCATTATATCCGAAGCCGCACCCTTTAAAGCTTCATCCGTGTAATAAACGTACTGGGTGCTTTTTATGAAATCGTCAACGCTCAACGGTGAAGCAAATCTTGCTGTTCCGCTTGTAGGCAAAGTGTGATTTGCACCGGCATAATAATCTCCGACCGCTTCGGGAGTATTGTATCCCAGGAATACGGAGCCTGCATTTTTGACCTTTTCAAGAAGCTTAAACGGGTCTTTAACAGCCAATTCCAGATGCTCGGGCGCATATTGATTGCAGAGTTCGACAGCTGAGAACAAATCGTTTGTCAGAATTATTTTGCATTTGTTTTCTAACGATTCCTTTGCTATCTGCCTTATTTCCAGCAGCTCAACCTGGCGGTAAAGCTCCTTTACCACGCTATCGGCAAGCTGCGCGCTGTCCGTTATTAATATTGCAGACGCAATTTTGTCATGTTCCGCCTGCGAAAGCATATCCGCCGCAACAAATTCCGCATTGGCAAAACCGTCGGCAAGGACTAAAATTTCGCTCGGTCCGGCAATCATATCGATTCCGCATGCAACGCCGTAAACAAGCTTTTTTGCCGTTGCAACGTAGTCGCGCCCGGGTCCGGTTATTTTATCGACTTTCGGCACGCTCTCAGTGCCGTATGCCATAGCGGCAATCGCCTGCGCACCACCCATTTTGAAAACTTTATCCACACCGCACATTTTTGCCGCGACAAGAACTTCGGGTTTAACTTTACCGTCGGATTTGACGGGCGTTGCCATAATAACGCATTTTACTCCGGCAATTTTTGCGGGAATTGCATTCATCAGTACCGTTGAAGGATATGCCGCAGTGCCGCCCGGAACGTAAATACCCGCACTCTCGACGGGTGTAATTTTCTGTCCGACTATTCTGTCGCCCAGATTTATTTCGAATCCCGTTCTCAACTGTCGGCTGTGAAAATTCTTTATATTGGCAACCGAACGCTCTAAAACTCCGATAAATTTTTCGGGTAAAGCTTCGAAAGCCTGATTAAATTCTTCTTCCGTTACCAACAGATTATCACCGTTAAATCCGTCAAACTTTGCCGAATATTTTTTTAATGCGGCGTCACCGTTTGCGCGTACGTCAGCAATAATCTCTTTGACGGTTTCTTCAACGTTACACGTTATTTCCTCCCGTTCGCCAAACAACTCGTCCGCCGTCTGATTTACGTATCTGGTAACTTTAATCATAAATTTTTACCGCCTCTTTCAACTTTTCGGTGATTGCCGTAATTTCCTTATTCTTGAATTTAAATGCCGCTTTATTTGTTATAAACCTTGCACTTATGTCAGAAATTTTGCCGATAACTTTCAGATTATTCTCTTTAAGCGTCGTACCTGTTTCAACTATATCTACTATAACGTCAGAAATACCCAAAACAGGCGCAAGCTCAATCGAGCCGTTAAGTTTAATAATTTCTATATCGCGCCCGATATCAGCGTAATAATTTTCGGCGGTACGCACGAATTTGGTTGCCACGCGCAACGGCGACGATACGTCGTCCTTAAAATCGGCACGGGCCGCAATACACATTGCACATTTTCCCATATCGAGGTCGGCAAGTTCATAAACGTCGGGCGAGTATTCATCGATAATATCTTTGCCCGCAACACCGACGTCCGCGGCGCCAAGCTCAACGTAAACCGAAACGTCCGACGGCTTTACCCAAAAATAATTGACTTCACCGCTTTCGTCCTTAAAAATTAGCTTTCTGCTTTCGGGAGTAAATTCTTTGCAATTAAAGCCGACGCGCGACAGAAGCGAGTAAACTTTTTCACCCAGTCTGCCCTTAGGCAAAGCAATATTTATCATTTGATTGCCTCCTTGCACTTCAAATCAATTATATTTTTATAGGTCAATCCCGCAGGCAAACATCCGGATAATCTTACGGTCTGAGACAGCTTATTTTTTTCGTTTGCAATATCCAGTGCGGCAAGCTGAGTTTTGTCGTCGTATATAATCAGATAATCCACACTCTCGTCGTCCTTAGCAAAATAACGCTCAATTTCACCCAGATACAGCGCGAAGCCGATTGCGCCGCCGTTTTTATTAAGCTTTGTCAGCAGTCTGTCATACCTGCCGCCAGTAAGCACACTGTGGGGCACGCCTTTCAAATATCCGTTAAAGACAACGCCGTTATAGTAATCGGCGTTTCCACAAGCCGAGAAATCTATATTTACACGGTCTACATATCCGAATTTTTTTATAATTGCGTAAACGTCTTTTAACTCTGCAACCGCGCTTTTCATACTGTCGTTTAACGCCGCTTTTTCAGCGTTTTGCAAAGTTACTTCAACATTTTCATAAACCGAAACTGCCGTATAAAATGCGTTTTTCAAGCCGTCACTATAGCCCCGTACGCCTGCAAGCTTATTAAAATCGTGCAAATTTTTTGATTTTAAATATTCGGCAATCAGTTGTTTGTCAGCTCCGAATTCGCTAAGCAGCCCTTCCGTATAGCCCATGTGCGAAATATCCAGAACGTAATTTTCGTTTATCGTTGCAAGCGTCCGACAAATCAGTACGGTCAATTCAGCTACCACCGCCAAATCGATTGCGCCGACGACTTCAACACCAAGCTGACTTATTTCCTTGTAATTCTTTCCGCCGGTTGCCTGCCTGTAAACTTTTTCATTATAATATAATTTCTCCGTCGCACCCTTTTCCACTTCGATATGACGGACGAGTGACAGAGTAACGTCGGGGCGCATCGCCATAAGTTTACCGCTTAAATCGGAAAACGATATGACGTTCTTTCCTATCAGGAAGTCTTTGTTGTCCTGATAAAGCGAATACTCCTCAAAGCATCCGGGTTTGTATCTCTTGAACCCTCTGCCTTTATACAATTCGGAAAGTTCTTCAACTATAAACTCTTCTCGTTTGGCAAATTTCATTTTTCAACTTTCCCGTTATATTCTACAAATTTCTTATATCCGCCGCTGCCGTGCGTTATAGCCCTTGAAATGCGTGAAAGCGTCGTGCTGGATATATCCGTTTCGGCAATAATTTCGTTGTACGTTTTCCCTTCCAGAAAAAGCTTTGCGGCATACGCTCTCTGCGCCATCTGCTCAACTTCCTTGTAAGTGCACAAATCGTCCAGAAGTGCCTTGCAGTCCTCCGCCGTATTCAACTTTATAAGCGTTTCGTATAATTCGTTCAAATGCAATTCTACGTCTTTCATTGTCTTCGTCCTTTTATGATATTATACTTTATCACAATAAAGAAGTAAAGTGTTTTAAGCATAAAAAAGCGGAAAACCTTAATAAATTTTCCGCAAATCAGTTAAATTTAAATATTGTATGCTATAGGTTGGCGTTTTTTGTAGTAATAAAGCTGCTCAACACCGAGAGATTTCAAAAAATCACAGAGCTCGTTTTGCCTGCGCAGGTAATCCGTTGCTTTATGCGCATCGCTTCCGAAGCTCAGTTTTTTACCGCCCAACCGCACGTATCTTTCAATAATATCTTTATCGGGTAAAAAGCAGTTTTCGGACTTACCCGTAGAAGTATTTATTTCCA
>CAMWWA010000063.1 GCA_947177825.1 uncultured Clostridia bacterium | reverse complement strand
AACGCGATTGGCACGGGCATAGACGTGGACGTTTTGCAGCGCGTGTATTCGGGCAGCAAGACGGGAAAGAACAAATACTATTCGGCGTTTGTAAAGAGCCTGAGGCATTATAAAGCCACTTCGTACAAGGTGAGCTGGGACGACGGCGAGGAGCGCACGTATACGGGACTTATCGCCTGCCTGGGCAACGGCAAACAGATTGGCGGCGGCATAAAGCTTTTCCCCGACGCCGCTATAGACGACGGATATATGGATTTGCTCGTCGTGGACTACCTGTCCCGTTTCAGGACGCTTATCGCCTTTCTTAAGCTGAAGGCGGGCAAGGTCAACAAGGTAAAGGAAGTTACGCACGTCAAGTGCAAAACGGCGCGCATAATACCCGTCGAAGGCGCGGTGCCCGTACAAGCGGAAGGCGAAATTTACGAAGGCGTAAGGCTGAACGCGCGCGTGGTATCGGGCAAACTCAAATTCTATCTTCCCAGACATGATTGAAAAATATTACCGGCGGATAATCGACGGAGTCCCCTCCGCGGTATTCGTCGCCGACCAAAATTTAAGAGCAGTCTTCTGCAACTCCAAATTTGCCGCGCTGTTCGGGCGCGGCTTTAAGCGCGCAACTCTGGGCGCCGCCGTGGGCTGTGCGGGCGATTGCAAGCGGTGCGGAAGAAGCGAGTGTGCAAAGGGTTGCACTCTGGTTTCGGCTTTCGAGGACAGCTTTTACTCCTCCACCGAGGTTTCGCGCCGCGTGTACATAAAGCTGGGCGGCGAGGAAAAGCGCGAGGTTTCATTTTCGCTTACCGTAAAGCCTTTGGGCGGCGGTCTGTGCATGGGCGTTATAGACGACGCGCTGGAGCTTGAAATAGCAAGGGAGCTGGTTGCCGCAAAGTCCATTCAACAGCGCCTGTTGCCCGCGGGCAAATGGGCGGGAAGCAAGCGGTATTCCTATTTATATATTCCCTGCCGCGAGATTGGCGGCGACCTGCCCGAGGTGTTTACCGTCGGCTCGTCGGCGTGCGGCGTTATTGCCGACGTTTCGGGTAAAGGTATTTCCGCGGGTATGCTTACGGCATTCGTAAAGGCCGCCTACGACAAGCAGGCGTATTCCCCCGCGCAGGCGATATCGACGCTTGCAAACAAGTTTTCGGAACTGAATTTAGACGAAAGGAATTACATAACGGTAGCAGCCGTCAGGATAGATAAAGAAAGTATAACCTACTCCATGGCGGGGCACAACGTGCCCATACTTTTAAAGTCGGGCGGCGGTATTACGCGCATAGTTTTAAACTCCCCTCCCGTTTCAAACTGGTTCGACAACGCGGCGTATTTCGAGGACAGCATACCCTATAAGAGCGGAGATATCCTCGTTTTACTTACCGACGGCGTGACCGAAAGCAAGAACAAATTCGGCGAAATGTTCGGCGTGGACGGCGCAATGAAGACGCTTTCCGTCTCGCGCACGGGCGAGGAATTTATAAAGAATCTTGAAAGCAATTTAAAGAGCTTCTGCGGCGAGCTGCACGACGACGTGACCGCGATAGCGTTTGACTTATAAACAAAAAAAGGCGCCCCGTTTCGGGGCGCCTTTTTTATTTATACTATTTCCTTTATTTTGGCTATAGCCGCGGTGCGGTTTTCCACGCCCAGCTTTAAATATATGGTGCTTATATAGTTGCGCGAGGTGCCGTCCGAAAGCTTTAGGGCGGAGGCAATCTGCCTGTTTGTAAAGCCTTCTAAAATCATCATTGCAATGCCCGCCTCCCTGTCCGAAAGACCGTATGCGCGCTTCAATTTAATTTCCCTGTCGCTGGAAACCATAAGCGCGGCGTCGGTAATCTTTTTGGCTATCTTGGAAGGCAATATCGTATCGCCCGCGTACGCGTTGCGGATAGCGTCGATAAGCGCCGTAGAGCCTATATCCTTTAATAAATATCCGCTTGCGCCGTTGTTGATTGCCGACAGGATATAGTCGCTGTCGTCGAAGGTCGTCAAAATTATAATCTTGCAGCCCGGCAGCACTTCCTTTATCTTTTTGGTAGCCGCAACGCCGTTCATATTGGGCATGCGGATATCCATAAGCACGACGTCGGGTTTCAGGCTTTCGGCAAGAACGACCGCCTCTCCGCCGTCGCCCGCAACGCCCACAACGGTTATGTCGCCGCTCGTTTCCAGCACGCTCTTTATTCCCTCCGCCAAAATAATCTGGTCGTCAACAAGCATTACTTTAATCACTTTTTTTCTCCTTAATTTTCCACGGATTTGATTTTTACGTTTATCTCGCAGCCGTCGCCGCTTTCGCTTTCGAAAACTATTCCGCCGCCGAACTGCGCAGCCTTCTCCCTTATGCCGCGTATGCCGAAGCCTTCCTTGAAGTCCTGCGGAAGTCCGCAGCCGTTATCCGATACGGTAAGCGTTACAAAGCCGTCGTTTTCGGAAAGCTCGACGTAAAACGCCTTTGCGCCGCCGTGGCGCATACCGTTTGAAAGACATTCCTTCAAGCTGTTGGCAATAAATCTGCGCCTGTCGGGGGCAAGCCCGGTTTCGCATATATCGTACCTGACGATGATATCCGTGCCGTCCATAGTCTGGGCGATAATTTCTTCCAGCTCCTCTTTTAAGCTGCACGCCGCGTTGCGCCCCGCAAGAAGGTGAACGCTGTCCCTCATCTGTTCCAGCGCGTTCTTCGCCTGAATGTTGGCGGCTATTATTTTCGCCTTGGCTTCCCCGGGGTCGGAATCTATTAAAAGCTTTGCCGCCTCGGTCTGCATTATAACCGCCGTCATAGAGTGCCCCGCGTTGTCGTGTATATCGCGCGCAATGCGGTTGCGCTCCTTGAAAACCGCCGTTTCCTCCAGCTCGCCGTACGCCTCTTCAAGCTGCTTTTTGCTCTCGTCCGCCTCCCTTAAAGCCTCCTTTAAACGCACGTTGGTGCGGTAGAAGCCGAAGCAGATATTGGCGACTGCAAAGTGCACCGCAAGGGTGATTAGCCCGACCACGCACGCGGCGGTTATCTGTATAATTTCGCCATACGTAACGGTGCGCATATTCATCCAGACCCAGCCTACTACGCTCGTCACGATATACAGAATACAGCTCGATACGAACACTATGATTTTGGTCTTCATGTCCACTACGTTGAGATACAGCATAGAGAGGAAAACGCAGTAAAGACCGGCAAGATAGGAATTGCCCGTAATGGCGCATATGAAAAGCAGGAACACGAAGTCGAAGCAATAGACGGTGATTCGCCCCTTGATATGCTTGACGTAAAAGTATTCCACGAAGAAAAGCACGTCCAGAATGACCGAACAGCCGACCAGCGAACCGATTTTCCAGGCGGCAGGCATAGGCTCCAGATTGGCGTACTCCGCGCAGATTATGACCTCGAACACGATTAAAATTACGCCTATGCACAGACCGACTATCTGCGTGAACTTAGCGGTATTATTTAAAAACTTGTTCTTATTCTCCATAATTGCCACCTGCATAGTTCGCGCCGAAAACGCTTCTGTCCGCCGTTTTATAGCTGTATATTTCACCCTCTTCCGACACCACGCAGTAATCGAAAAAGCGCACTCCGCACAGCTTTGCTATCTCGTTGATTCTTGCCGCAAGCTTATCGTCGCTTACCTTGGGCGTACAGCCGCCGCCTGCGCGCCTTGCGGCAACGAACAGTCCGTACGGCTTGTGGACGGAAAGCAGCTTTAAAATCTTGTTATCGGTTACGCCCTCCGCTAACGCGCACATGCGCCTTACCCTGCCGTCCTTGTCCACCATAAAAAGTACCGTGCCGTCACTTTTGGGGCTGGGCAGCAGCGATAAAAACTGCTTGAACTGCGCGGTGTTGTTGAAGACGGCAAAGCTGTTGCAGCCGCCTATGCGGCCGAACACCATTCCGAGCACGGCGAGGTACTCCGCCATATTTCCGCCCACGCCTTCAACCGCCGTCAAATCGTCAACCTTAGCGGAAAGCACTCCGCCCAGGCTCCCGAAACGCTGTATAAGCGCGTGCGCGGTTGCGTTCAAATCCCTGCGAGGACAGGCGTTGAAGAGCAAAATTTCCAGAAGCTCGTGCTCGTATATAACTCCGCCGCCCGTAACCTTTGCGGCAAGCCTGCTCCTGTGCCCTTCGTGCATTGTTCCCTCTCACGTAAAAAAGTTTTTTGCAAAACCCTGCGTTTTTATTTTACCATAAAAATAAAAAAGTGTATAATAAATTCGAGGTTATTTATGAAAAACTATTTTGACGACGTTGCGAAGAATCTTTCGCAGCTTATCAAATTCGATTCGTCGCAGGCGCCCGCAACAGAGGGCAAGCCATTCGGCGAAGCAAACGCGCGTTGCCTGGACTTCTACCTTTCCCTCGCCTCCTTTCTGGGATTCGAGGTGAAGAACTACGACAACTACATAGGCGAAGTGCGTTTCGGCTCGGGCGAGGACTTCGCGGTGCTTGCCCACCTTGACGTGGTCCCCGCCGGCGGCGGCTGGACGCACGACCCGTTCGGCGGCGAGGTAGACAGGGAAAACAAAAAGATTTGGGGCAGGGGCGCAATGGACGACAAGGGCCCCGCCATCATTGCCCTCTACGCGCTGAAAGCTTTGAAGGACGAAGGCTTTAAACCCAGAAAGTGCATCAAGCTTATCGTCGGCTGCAACGAGGAATCGGGCTGGGCGTGCATAGACCATTACAACAAGGTTGCCAGGATGCCCGAGACGGGAATTTCGCCCGACGCGGACTTCCCCGTCATCTACGCCGAAAAGGGCATATTACATATAAAGATGCAGTTTGCCGCGCCCAACGCGAAGTTCAAGGGGCTTAAGGGCGGCGGCAGCGCGAATATGGTTTGCGACTACTGCGAGGCGTACGCCGACGAAAACAGCGCGCTTTTGGAGCAGTTGGGGCTTGAATATGCCGCGGGTAAAGTCATTTCGCGCGGAAAGAGCGCGCACGGCTCCACTCCCGAAAAGGGCGTGAACGCAATCGAAAAGATTCTCGACTATCTGGGACTGAGCGAAATCAAGCGCCTGCTCTTGGTCGAAAAGCTGGGGCTTGTCAACTTCGAGGACGAGACGGGCAAGCTGACTTTGTCGCCCGATATTATCGAGCAGATTGACGACAAGATTTACGTGACCTGCGATATCCGCTATCCCTCCACCTACAAGCTTGAGGACGTTTTGAGCGTCATTGACAAGAGCGGCATATCCTACGAAACGCTGCACGCGCAGGCGCCCCTTTTCAACGACAAGAACGGCAAGCTTGTGACCACGCTTTTAAACGTTTACAACGATGTGACGGGCAAGAACGCACAGCCCGTGGCAATAGGCGGCGGCACGTACGCGCGCGCACTCAAATGCGGCGCGGCGTTCGGTCCCGAGGAGGACGGCGAGGAATGTACCATTCACCAGCCCGACGAATACATAACATTCGAAAAGATTGAAAAGTGTTTTAAAATTTATAAGCTCGCACTCGAAAGACTGTGCGGTTGAGTTAAGAGAGCCGCGGCATCAGCCGCGGCTCTCTTTTTATTCTTCTTTATTTTCGTTTTCCGTCTGGTCGGGAACCTGTACTGTATCTTGCGCCGCCCCTGCAACCGGTCTGCCCAAAAGCATCCGCACAGTGTTCAGTTCGGAAAGCGGCAGGCTGTTCTTATCCACCGCAATTGCCGTTGCTTTGGTGTTGTACAAAAACAGGTAGTTTGCCGTTTCCTTAATCCTTATTATCCGGTTATAATATATCTTGGAAGTGGTCGTAAGCTCGCCGTCGGTATATTCGTAAGCCATAAAGTGGTCGCGAAAAAATTCCGCCTCGTCCACCTTTTGGTACTTAAGATTTGAGTTTTTTGCCGAACGGACGGCGGAAAGTATAACTATGCCGCCGGCAAGTATTATCATTCCGCATATCGACATAACGTTTCCGCTGGAATTTACGTAGAAATCTCCGGAGAGCACGTAAATTATTATGCCCAAAGCCAGCAACATTGCGCCCGCAACGATATATAAGATTGAAAACGCGAATACCTTTTTATTGAGTTCCTTATGCACCTGCAACGTCAAAGGCGTACTCGTCTTAATCGTTCCCTTTTCGGTTATCACGGCGGTTACCCCCTTAATATGCTTACATTAAGTGCTTTCTTATCGCCTTTATGGAGGTATTTGCAATCAGGTTGCTGCCCCTGAAGGTCGGGTGCACGCCGTCCTCCGAATAGTCGGTGTAAGGATGGCTTTCGCACAGTCCGTTGAACATTTCGTCGTACGCCACGAACTCGTCGCACTTCTCCACGCACACGCGGTGGATGATGGCAAGCTCCTTTTCGAACACGGGGCGCATGCGCTTTTTATCGGGCGCGGGCAGCAGGAAAGGCTCTAAGAATATCACGACTATCCCCGCCTCCTTCAGCGTGTCTATAAGCGCGACCAAATCGCGTTCGAACTGTTTGAAGTTGAGCTCCTTGCCGTACTTGAACTGGTGAATGGTGTTGTTGATGCCTATCATCATAACGACCGCGTCGGGCTTTAAGTCGATGACGTCGCGCTGAACGCGTGCCAAAAGGTCGCACACCTCGTTGCCCGAAACGCCCTTATTGATAAGCTCTATATCCATATCGGGATAGATTGGACGGAGCTTGTCGGCAAGCACCTTTACGTAGCCGTTGCCAAGCGACTTTTCGTCGTTTCTGTCCCTGTCGCAATCGGTTATGGAATCACCGAAAAAGACTATTTTCATTTTTTCTTCTCCCTGTTGCCGCCCATCTTTTGCGCGCGGCGAATTATCACTTTAAACTTATTTACAATTTTACCACACCTTATAAAATATTACAAGTAAAGCGCCTGAAATTTTGTCGGCCTTTATTTTCAAAACAGTACTTTAATGCTTTGACAAACGCATAAAATTATGATATATTGTCTTAGCGTTGAGCGGACGTACCCAAGTGGCTCAAGGGGCTCCCCTGCTAAGGGAGTAGTACGGGAAACCGTAGCAAGGGTTCAAATCCCTTCTTCCGCGCCAAACCAGGCAAGCGAAAATCGCTTGCCTGGTTTTGTTTTTAAAAAAAGTCTTTCAAAGCGATATTCATAACTACCGACATTTTAAAAATCTGTCTGATTGTACAGTCCTCTCCGTTTAAAATTCTATTTAACGACTTCGCGCAAATTTTACACCTTCTGCAAAATTCAGCTTTTGATAAATTGTTGTCTTTTAAAT
>CAMWWA010000062.1 GCA_947177825.1 uncultured Clostridia bacterium | reverse complement strand
CCTCAATATTTTCCTCGCTCGTCATAGGCACGGGGTCGGGTATTTCGACGGGAAGCTCGACGTCCTTCCAAGTCAGCGACTTGCGCGATTTAAACACGTCCGAACCGCCGAAGTAGGCAATTGCTCTCGCTTCGTCGCCCTTTTTAACCCAGTGCGAGGGGGAATTTTCGTCTCTTAAAAGGCGCTTGAAAAGGAAGGCGGAAATCAAAGGACGGGGCACGAATTTGCCCATCGTGTAAATTTTATTTCTGCGCTTCATTTCCTGCCAGAAGTCGGTGCAGCTCTGACCGCGGAAGTGGAAGTAATTGTCCAGCTCGTCGCTGTCAAAGTACCACATACCGTGGAAGTTGCGCGTGGCGTTGTACCACGGTTTAAAGAAGTGCTTAAAGTTGCCGCCGATAATTTTAAAACCTTCGTCGTAAGTGCCGTAGCCATACGTGCGGCAGTCCTTTCCGCCGCCTATGTTGTAGACCTTTTTCCAGAATTTTTCGGGAAGTGTTTTGTCCGCGTACGTCTTTAAGATATTGAGCAGCAGTCTGCCGCTGTCCCTGACCGTCGCCCATTCCAGCGGCGCGCCGACGGGAGTGTGGAACATAAGTCCGTCGTGAACGTTGTCCTTGAAAATGTTGTAGTGCAGCATTGCCGTCTGTCTGAGCACAACCCAGCACTTGACGTTAGATTGAAGCACGGCGTATTCGCCCAGTATTTTGGTTGCGCTGTACAGCTCGAAGGGACCGGATACAAGCGGCTCGCCCACTCTGCCGTACTTGTGCTCGCCGCAGCGGTTTCCGTAAACCGCAACGGAGGATATGTGAATGAGTACGGGTTGATTTTCATTTACGCTCTCGATTGCCGCAAGAAGCGCCTTTACGCCGTTAACGTTGCAGGCGATTGCGGCTTTGGGGTTGCTGTCCGACTTGGGCGGTATAACCGCGCACACGTTGAACACCATATCGCAGTCTTTAATGAGTTCGCGGCAGGCCTTTTCGTCCTCTATGCCGCCGTAAACGACCTCGATTTTGTGTGAGATTGCCTCGTTATGCTTTAATATTTTTTTTGCCTTTTTCTTGCTTCGGCAAAGAATTTTTATCTTGTCCGCGGCGGCGGGCGACATATTCAGCTGCCACAAAAAGTAGCTGCCCATATTGCCCGTGGTGCCCGTTATTGCAATTACCATTTTTTGTTTCTCCTATGTAATGGAGGGCAAATAAAAAATGTGCCCAATAGAATTGTAGCACACTTTGAATTATAAATCAATTATATAAATATTTAATTTTGATAATTACGTTTCCCGAAAATGGCGGTGCCGAGGCGTATCATATTGCTTCCGCATTCAACGCACAGCTTCCAGTCGCCGCTCATACCCATCGAAAGGTATTGTATATCGGGGTCGGTTTGCTTCAGCTTTTCAAACTTTTCGCGCATAAGTTTTGCAAGGCGCGTAAGCTCTTTTTCGTCGTCCACGTCGGGCAGCATCGCCATAAGTCCCTTGACCTTTAAAGACTGCATAGCCTTTATTCTTGCATACGCCTCATCGGCATCTTCCAATGCAAAGCCCGACTTGGTCGCCTCGTTTCCTATGTTTATCTGAATTAAAACGCTTGAAACGACGCCGGCGCGCTCGCCGCGTTTTGAAAGCTCATCCGCCAAGGCGTAGCGGTCGAGGGAGTGGTACAGGTCGACCTTGCCTAAAAGGTATTTGACCTTGTTGGTCTGTAAATGACCTATAAAGTGGCGGACCGGGTTGCCCGTAATCTGGTCGTATTTGTCCTTGAATTCCTGAACGTGATTGTCGCCAATATCGGTTATACCCGCGGATATGGCGCGGTTAATGTCTTCGGGGGACTGTAATTTGACCGCCGCAACCAAAGTCACCTTTTCGCCGAAAGGGTTTGTTTTTGGCAGGCTTTCCAAAAGTTTTTGAACGTTTTGCTCAATCATATCCTTTCCGCAATGAGTGCCGCCATCTCGCTGCCCTTAACTTTTTTCGCGCCGTCCTGCATAATATCGGCGGTGCGCCAGCCCTCTTCAAGCACCTTCTGCACGGCGCTCTCTATCGCGGCGCATTCCTTCGTTAAACCGAAGCTGTCGCGCAGCATCATTGCCGCCGCCAGAATTGTTGCAACGGGGTTGGCAATATCCTTGCCGGCAATGTCGGGCGCCGAGCCGTGAATGGGCTCGTAAAGTCCGCGCGTACCGTCGCCGAGAGAGGAGGAGGCAAGCATGCCGATAGAGCCCGTCACCTGCGCCGCCTCGTCGGATAAAATGTCGCCGAAAATGTTGGACGTCACCACGACGTCGAACTGTGCCGGGTTCTTTACAATCTGCATAGCCGTGTTGTCCACAAGCATATCCTCGACGGTGATTTCGGGGTAGTACTTTTCGGCGTAAGCGTGCACCGTCTTGCGCCACAGCCTGCTGCTTTCCAGCACGTTGGCTTTATCCACGGATATGATTTTTTTGGTGCGCTTCATTGCAAGCTCGCACGCAATGCGCGTTATGCGCTCAATCTCGGCAACCGAATATTTTTCGGTGTCCCAGGCGTATTCGCCGCTCATCGTGTCGAAGCCCTTGCCGCGCTCGCCGAAGTAAATGCCGCCCGTAAGCTCTCTGACTATTATAATTTCAACGCCGTCCTTTACAAGCTCGTATTTGATGGGGGAGGCGTTTGCAAGGCTTGCCCAAAGCTTTGCGGGGCGGATATTGGAATACAGCCCCATAGCCTTTCTTATGCCCAGCAAGCCCTTTTCGGGGCGCACGTCCACGGGAAGGTTGTCCCACTTGTAACCGCCCACCGCGCCCAGCAAAACGCTGTCGCTTGCAAGGCAGGCTTTAACCGTTTCCTCGGGCAGGGGAACTCCGCACTTATCTATTGCGCAGCCGCCTATAAGACGGTGCTCGAATTTGAAGTCGTGACCGAATTTTTTACCTACGGCGTTGAGTACTTTTATGGCGCCCGCGCATATTTCGGGGCCTATTCCGTCGCCGTCCAAAACTACTATATTATAATTCATATTAAACCTTTTCTGCCGTTATTTGCCGCATATATGGGGGTTAATTGCCCTTTTTCGCCAGATTTGCAAGCAAACCGCCGTCGTTTATTATTTCCTGAATGAAAGCCGGGAAGGGCTGCGCCGAAAATTTTTCGCCCGTGGTCAGGTTGTAAATCACACCTGCCGAAAGGTCGGCTTTAACGCCGTCGCCCGCCTTGATTGCCGCAACCGCTTCGGGACATTCCAGAATGGGCAAGCCGATATTTATTGCGTTGCGGTAAAAAATTCTCGCAAACGATTTTGCTATTACCAGACTTATACCGCTTGCCTTGATTGCAAGGGGAGCGTGCTCGCGCGAGGAGCCGCAACCGAAGTTGTCGCCCGCAACTATAACGTCGCCCTTCTTGACCTTCTTAACGAAGTCCGCGTCTATGTCCTCCATGCAGTGGGAGGCAAGCGCGCTTTCCGAGCTGTCGTTGAGATAGCGCGCCGGTATTATAACGTCCGTATCTACGTCGTTGCCGTACTTAAAAACTTTGCCGTGAATTTCCATATGTATGACTCCTTACAACTCGTCGGGCGTACTCAAATACCCTTTGACGGCGCTTGCCGCGGCAACGTAGGGCGAGGCAAGATAAACCTCACTGTTGACGTGTCCCATGCGCCCCACGAAATTTCTGTTGGTTGTGGAAACCGCCCTCTCGCCTTCCGCGAGTATGCCCATATAGCCGCCAAGGCAGGGGCCGCAGGTGGGGGTGGAAATAACCGCGCCAGCGTCCAGGAAAATATTCACAAGCCCCTCGGCAATGCACTGTCTGTAAACCTCCTGCGTGGCGGGAATGATAATCGCCCTCACGCCGTCGGCAACCTTTCTGCCCTTCAATATTTCAGCCGCTATGCGCATATCGGTAATTCTTCCGTTCGTGCAGCTGCCTATAACAACCTGGTCAACGGGAATCTTGTCCCATTCGGTTTTGGTGTTTTCAGGCAGGTGGGGGAAGGATACCGTGGGCTTAAGCTTGGATAAGTCTATCTTGTAAACAGCGTCGTACTGCGCGTCGGGGTCGGCTTCGTACGCCTTTACGGGGCGCTTGAATCTGCCCTTCATATATTCCAGGGCAACCTCGTCGACGGGGAATATGCCGTTCTTCGCGCCCGCCTCAATTGCCATATTGCAGATTGTAAAGCGGTCGTCGATGTTCAGATATTTCACGCCGTCGCCCGTAAATTCCATACTTTTATACAGTGCGCCGTCGACGCCTATCAAACCGATAATATGTAATATGACGTCCTTGCCGCAGACGTACTTTGCGGGTTTGCCCGTCAGCTCGAATTTTATTGCGGAGGGCACCTTGAACCAGCACTTCTGTGTAAGCATACCGGCCGCCATATCGGTGGAGCCCACGCCCGTCGAAAACGCGCCCAGCGCGCCGTAAGTGCAGGTGTGGCTGTCCGCGCCTATCAAGAGGTCGCCCGCGCCCACAAGCCCGAGTTCGGGCAACAGGGCGTGTTCTATGCCCATCTTGCCGACGTCGTAAAAGTTTTCTATTCCCTGTTCCCTGGCGAATATGCGGCAGGCTTTGCACTGCTCGGCGCTCTTCACGTCCTTGTTGGGAGCAAAGTGGTCCATAACCAGCGCAATCTTGCTTTTGTCCTTAACCTTGTCCGCGCCCGTCTTTTTGAATTCCTTAATCGCCACGGGGCCCGTAATGTCGTTCGCCAGAACAAGGTCGAGTTCGGCGGAAATAAGCTGCCCCGCGGTCACCTCGTCAAGGTGCGCGTGAGCGGCAAGAATCTTCTGTGATGCTGTCATTGCCATAATCAGGCGTTCTCCTTTTGCCCGTCCTTTTCAAAGTCGAGCACTATGTTTCCCTTCTTGGTGTAGGCGTGGAAGCTGCCCTCCGCGCCGTCGGGCTTTTCGCTCTCCCTGTTAACCGTGCCTTCATTGGTAAATAGGTCGGTATTGAAGTCGCTTGCGCTGCCCGAAAGGTTTGCGGTGATATTGCCCTTCTGCGTATCGAAGGACGAGTCCTTGCAGTTGAGGTTGACCTGCCCGATATTGCCGCGCGCCGCCCTGCATTCGCAGCGCGTTGCAAAGGTGTTTTCGGCAAGCACGTTGCCCCTGTCAATCTTAATTATAAGGTTGCCCTTCACGGTTACGCCGCTTAAATATACCGAAACGTCGCCGCCCGTAATCTCCGCTTCGCCGAACGAGCCGCCCGAAAGGTATACGTCGCCGTCGTCGGTGGTTACGGCAAGCTCTCCGTAAATGCCGTCGCTTATTTCAACGGCAAGGTGCCTGCCCGATATTTTGAGCGCGGGCACGGTATGCTCGGGCACGCGTACTTTAATTTCCTGTTTCTTGTGCGCGAAAAATTTGCGCCTCTGCTGGTTGATTATAAGCGTGCCGTCGCCGAATCCTGCGTTAACGTTCTTGCAGTCGGGGTATTCGACGGTAAGCTTTCCGTCGTCCGCGGAGGCAAGTATAAGGTGCGCGCAATATAAATCGCATTCAATGCTGTTTACGTCCGTATCCACGGAAAAATTCAATATCTTTTCTTTCATTGGTAATACTATATGCTTGGTTTATTTTTTGAATACCGCGCCGTCGGAGGCGGAGGTAACCGAATTTCTGTATCTCGAAAGATAACCCGAAACGGGCTTAACGAGCGGCTTGAACGCCGCATATCTCTTATCTATTTCCCCGTCGCTTAGGCGTACGCTCAGCGAGCAGGCGTTTATATCAATGTCGATAATATCGCCGTCCTTGACTATGCCGATAAGACCGCCGGCAGCCGCCTCGGGACATACGTGACCGATAGCCGCGCCGCGCGTCGCTCCCGAAAATCTTCCGTCGGTAATTAGTGCAACCGTGTCGCCCAGGCCCGCGCCTACGATGGCGGAGGTGGGGGTAAGCATTTCGCGCATGCCCGGTCCGCCCAGGGGACCTTCATAGCGGATAACAACGACGTCGCCCGCGCATATCTTTCCGCCCGAAATCGCAAGCATTGCCTGCTCCTCGCTGTCAAAGCATTTTGCAGGTCCGCTGTGCTTGAGCATCTTGGGGTCTACCGCCGACTTCTTTACCACGCAGCCGTCCTTTGCAAGATTGCCTTTGAGCACGGTCAGGCCGCCCTGCGCGGAGTAGGGGGAGGCAACGGGGCGGATAATTTCCTCGTTGCGGTTGACGGCATTCTTTATGACTTCCTTTAAAGGTTTGCCGCTAACCGTCATAACGTCGCCGTTTAAAAGTTTGGCGTCGTAAAGCTGCTTCATAACGGCGGATATGCCGCCTGCCTCGTGCAGCTCTTCGATGTAGTGTTCGCCCGCAGGCGCAAGACGGCAGAGGTTGGGCGTCTTCTCGCTTATGCCGTTCAATATGTCCATAGAAACCTGTTCCTTGCCCAGTCCCGCTTCGCGTGCTATTGCAATAAGGTGAAGCACGGTGTTGGTGGAAGCGCCTATCGCCATATCCACCGTTTCGGCGTTCTTAAACGCTTCGGGCGTCATTATGTCCGAAGGGCGTACGTTCTTTTCAAGCAGGTTCATAACCGCTTCGCCCGCCTGTTTTGCAAGCGCAAGGCGCGCACTGTAAACCATTGGTAGCGTGCCGTTGCCGGGCAACGCCATACCCAGCGCCTCGCAAAGGCAGTTTAAGCTGTTCGCCGTAAACATACCGCTGCACGAGCCGCAGGTGGGGCAGGCGCCGCATTCGAAATCTTTTAATTCATCCGCACTTATCCTGCCTGCATTGTACGCGCCCACCTCCTCGAACATAGTCGAAAGGGAGGTCTTTTTGCCGTGCACTCTGCCTGCAAGCATAGGACCGCCCGAAACGAATACGGAGGGGATATTGACTCTCGCCGCCGCCATAAGCATACCGGGAATAATCTTGTCGCAGTTGCCTATAAACACCGCCGCCTGTATGCCGTGCGCGCGCAAAAGAATTTCGCAGCTGTCGGCGATTATCTCACGGGAGGGGAGGGAATATCTCATGCCCTCGTGCCCCATTGCAATGCCGTCGCACACTCCTATGGCGGGCAGTATTACGGGTTTGCCGCCCGCGGCTATAACGCCCTCGGACGCGGCTTTTGCTATCATATCAAGGTGCATATGTCCTGGGATAATCTCGCTCTGCGCGCAGATTACGCCGACTATAGGCTTATTCATTTCGCTGTCGGTCCAGCCCAGCGCCCTTAAAAGCGAGCGCTGCGAACTCATATCCGTGCTGGTGGAAAATATGTTCTTCATTATTATGTTCCTTATTAGTTTATATGGTCGCCGTAACAGTCGCGGTCTTTAAGCGTATGCTTGCCGCGTGCTA
>CAMWWA010000061.1 GCA_947177825.1 uncultured Clostridia bacterium | reverse complement strand
ATACGTCGACCACCGAGATCTACACACTGCATATCGGTGTCAGAGTCAGATGTGGATAAGAGATCGGCGCAACGCTTCGTAAATATTTACGCCGTCGATACTGCGCGCGCTCCCCTTGTAGCCTTCGCCGTTTTTGACGAACAACAGAGCGGGGCGGCAGTATTCTTCGGCAAGGCGCGCGGCGACTATACCGACGAAACCTGCGTTCCAGTTCTCGCCGCACAGAACGATTACCCTGCCGTTTGCGCCCTTTTCTTTTAGCATTTGCTTGGCGGAAGAATACAGCTCGTCACAGTACTTCTGCCGTTCGAGATTATACGCCGTCAGCTTGACCGAATAGTCGTAAATTTCCTTATCGTCGTCGGATAAAAACAGCGTAAGCGCCGCGCCAGCGTCGCCCATTCTACCTGCGGCGTTGATTTTGGGCGCGACCGAAAACGCAAGCGACTGCGAGGTTGCGCGTTCCTCTTTCTTTAAAAAATTGGAGTAGTTGGCGCGCGGCTTGGAATTTATTAAATTGAGTCCTTCGGCAACGATGTCACGGTTTTCGCCCGTGAGAGGCACGCTGTCGGCTACCGTCGCAATCGCCGCAAAGTCGAGATATTGGTACGCGCTTTTACCGTTGAGCGCGCACCCGACCTTGAAAGCGACGCCCGCTCCGCAAAGATTGTCGTAAGGATAATCGTCGCTGATTTTGGGATTTATGCAGATACAGTCGGGCAGGACGGACGGCAGTTCGTGGTGGTCGGTGACTATAACCTCCGCGCCCTGCTCCTTTATATATTCGACTTCCTGCGCGTTGGATATACCGCAGTCGACTGTAATAAAAAGCTGGGGGAAATATTCTTCGAATATTTCGTCGATTGACTGAACGTTGAGTCCGTAGCCGTTGCGGCGCTCGGGCACGAACACGCACGCGTTAACGCCGAAATCGGCAAGCGCGCGGCACATTATGGTCGAGGCGCACACGCCGTCCGCGTCGTAGTCGCCGTATACGACTACCGACCACTCCTCCTGACGGGCGCGCGTTATAAGGTCCACAGCCTCCTTCATGCCGCTCATTAAAAAGGGGCTTAAAAACGCGTGCTTGCCGGGGTGAATAAACGCCTTGATTTTATCCTCCGTGTCTATGCCTCTGCCGTAGAGTATGCGCACGGTTTCTTCGCACAGCCCGGTAGTTCGGGAGAGCGCGGCAATATCGTCGTTCTGTTGAGCCGTAAACTCGGCTTCGGCAATAATCTTTTTCATTTGCACCCTCCTTTGAAATTACCGTTAAAAAACCAAAAAGGCGGGAATGCTCCCGCCCGCTTTAATTTGGTTTAATTCTTGTCCTTTGCAGGCTTTGCTGCCTTGCCGCCGGACTTGGTTGATTTGTTTAATTTTTCACACACGCCGTCGATTGCTCCGTGCACTGCGGGAGTAAAGAACAATGCGCCGTAGAAACAAGCTATCAGCCCGAGAAGCGCAAGTGCGTAGGGAGCAAGCGCGCCTATCCACAGCTGCGAAACGGCAGCGAATACGCCGAACACGACGGCTGCAACCGCAAGCGCGCACACGGCGATAAAGCTTATCATGCGCACCTCGCACGCCGAAGTATCGACAACCTCCGTCCTTTCGGTTTTGGCATAAAGCTCGTTAGCGAAATTCTTTCTGGTTCTGTCGAAGAGAACGCAGGACAATATCATAGTTAAAAATACGACCGCCGCGCCGAACGCAATGAACTGGGCGCCTACGGGTATGCGCGTAACTGCCGCAAGCGCGACGAATACGCCGAGATTGTGCACGCACGCAAGCAGCGCGGAGCACGCCGCGCGGAGCTTATAGCGGAACACGAAATAAATCATCTGGAACGCCGCCGCGGAAGCGAGAGCGATTGACGCGTAGGTTATTGCACGCGAGCCGCCTTCGCTTACGGTTGCCTCGTGCAGGGAAGCCACGTTGAGTCCGCTCTGGTTCTTGTCGAGCGCGGTATTCAGACTGTCCACCGCCGCCTGCAGCTTTGCGCTGTCGGTCTTGGTGGAATACTTGTAAACTATTTCGCCGCCCATTCTGTTGTCCGAATAGTAGCTGACTTCGTAAGGATTAAAGCCCTTTAAAGCTTCCTCGCAGACGGGTTTAATCGCGTCCGCGTCCTTGTATTCGGAAGTGTAATAGGTTACGGTAACGCACTTATAGGACGAGAACTCGTCGCCGTAGTTGAAAAAGCCGTTTGCGCAGAAGTGGCACACCGTTCCTATTGCCATGCCGATTGCGATAAACAATACGCTGATAATTATAAACAGATGGATTTTTGAACAAACCTTAAACTTAGTCATCTTCGTACACCACCCTCTTCAAGCCGGCAAACTTGAACTTGTCCTTTACGGGCGAGCTGATTACGTACCACATAAATCTGGTGAACCAGTACAGCACGTAGCTTGCGACCACGCCGATTACGGCGATAAGTCCGCACGCCGCGACCTCTCCCGCCGCAACCGTAGCAAGCAAAATCGCCACGATTACGAGCACGATGTGCATATCCGAAACCGTCATAATGACGTTTTTGTACGCTTCCTTTACGGACGCCTGTATGGTTCTGCCGCCTTCTGTCAGCCTCTTGACTTCGGCAAACACGACCGCGTTGCTTATTACAAACAGCGCAAGGCAGAGCATTGAAGTAAGAACGACGCCGAACGTTACCTGTATGTTGAGCAGGCAGAGCGCGTAAACGATAACCAGCGCGAACGCAAACGCAATGAGCGAAACCACCGCGCCGAGTTTTTTATACTTGACTACGAGCAGTGCCACAAGTCCCGCAAGCACCAGAATGCTTGCTATGAACAGGAGCAGCGCCGCGTTTTCACCGCCCGTTGCCGTGGAAGTGGAAACCTTTGAAATATCCTGATAGTCCAGGGTGAGCGCTCCGCCTTTTACCGCGGAATTCATTGCGATAGCCGCGTTCTGAGCCGTGCCGCTGTCGCTAGCCTGTAAGGAAAGGCTGCTGCGGTCAACCGCCTCGGTACAGCTGAAGCTGACAAGCTGTCTGTCGCCGACGAAGAAATAGATATTCTGGCTGGACGACGATACCGCGCGCGTGGTCAGTTCCTTGAACTTCTCCCTGCCTTCTTTTGTGAAATTGAAGGTTATTACGGCGTTTTTTCCCACCGAGCGGCTGGTTACGCTTCTGAAGTACTCCGCAACGTCGTCGCCGTCGGCAAGCGAATAGGTATTGACCGTATTGTTGCTGCTGTCGGTAACCTTAGCCTTGCTTACCCACTTATCTTTGCCCTTCTTGGTGCTGTCGTAAGTGGTCGTATTGCCGTCCGCGTCGTTAAGCTGTATGCTTTCGTCGGAAGTTCTCAGCGTCAATTCGCCGTATGCCGTTATGCTGGAAAGCGCCGCGCTTGCCGCAGAAAGCGACGTGCTGCGCGAGCTTTCGTCGTTATACTTATACGCCGCCGCGGTGAAATTGGTGGGCACGGAAATCTTTACGGAAAGTCCGTCCTCTACCGCCACGGAATAGGAAGAATATCCCTTCTGACCGAAACGCTTGTTGAGGATAAGCGCGTCTGCGGCAACGTCGGCTTTTAGCTGCTCTATATCGGAGTGCTTGTCCTTATCGACGTAAAGGCTGCCTACCTTTTCGTACCCGTCGGCTTTGTTTTCGTCGTCGAGTATGCCGTACTCTTCGGCGGTGATAACGCCTTCGGGATATACGGTCGTATACGCGTAGCCCGAGAAACGGGCGCCCAGATGGATATTGCTTGCTATTGAATTTAATCTCTTTACATTATTTGCAACGGGGAACGAGATGGCGGCGAAAAAAGCCGCAACAGCAACAGCTAACGCCAGAAGAACGGTAATTACCACCGATTTGGCTTTGCTCATCTTAACCCTCCTTTAACCGTCGCGCTTGCCCGTTTGCAGGCGGTAAGCGCACTAATAGTTTATAACTTTTATAATTATATAGAAAAATAGCGAAGTAGTCAAATAATTTTGCCGAGTGAAAATCATTTTTACTTCGCTTATTACTATTTTTTATTTATTTTTGAGTTCGCGCTTGCGGGCGAGCACGTGCATACCGCATTCTATGCGCTTTTTCATCATCTCGCAGGTGACGCCGTAGGGCTTGTTCATATCGCCCTCGAAATGATAGTTATTCGCGCTGCAACCGCCGCTGCAGATGTATTTTGCAAAGCACTTGTCGCACTTTTCGCGCGTGAACAGACAGTTTTCGGCAAAAACCGAGCGGATATTTTTGTCGATTGCCCCGTCGAAAACGTTGCCCATTTTAAACTTTTCGTCGCCGACGAACTGGTGGCAGGGATATATGTCGCCGTTGGGTGCAACCGAAAAATATTCGTTGCCCGCACCGCACGCCGATACACGCTTTGAAAGGCACGGTCCACCCTCCAAATCTACGTTGAAATGGAAGAAATTAAAGCCTTCTCCCCTCTCGTACCGCGCAAGATACTCGTCGCACAGATTTTCGTACTCTTTCAGTATGGTCGGAAGGTGCTCCTCCTTTATTGCAAGGTCTTCTATATCCGTGACGACGGGCTCCATGGAAATGCTGTCGAAGCCGTTGTCCGCAAGGAACAGAACGTCCTTTGAAAAGTCGAGATTTTTGGCGGTGTAAGTGCCGCGCACGTAATAGTGCCTGTCGCCGCGCGACTTGACGAATTTTTTGATATTGTCTATGACGAGGTCGAAGCTGCCCTTGCCGTTCACCGTCTTTCTTATCGCGTCGTGCACCTCTTTTCTGCCGTCGAGCGAGAGAACGACGTTTTCCATTTCCTCATTGAAAAACTTGATTGCGTCGTCGTTTAAAAGCAGCGCGTTGGTCGTGGTGGTAAACAGGAATTTCTTGCCCGCTGCCGCCGCCTTTTCCTTGGCGTAATAAACCACGTTTTTAATGGTTTGCAGGCACATAAGCGGTTCGCCGCCGAAGAAATCGACCTCAAGCACCTTGCGGTTGCCGCTGTTTTCTATAAGAAAATCTATGGCGCGCTTTGCGGTCTGCTCGCTCATAAATTCGCGCTCGGAATGATACGCGCCCTCGTCCGCGAAGCAGTAGCGGCACCTGAGGTTGCAGTCGTGGCAGATATGTATGCACAGCGCCTTGACCTCGTTTGACTTGGCGGGACGGGCAGCCGTTTCTTCCTTAAACAGCAAGCCCTGCTCTTTAAGCGCGGCAATATCCCATTCAATCCCGCTAATTTCGTCCGCGGTGAGGTCGGGTTTTTCCGCTTGTCCCAGATTGTAAGCAAGGTATGCGTAAGTTTTGTCGTCACACTCGTGCAAACTGCCGCTGCCCGAATCGTAAATGTAGTTATAACTTTTGTATTTGAAAACGTGTACCATATATAAAGTTTATAAGGGCGGATTGAATTTTTCCGCCCTTTTATGAATTTTATTCAGATTAAATTACTTTGCGCTCTTTTCGGGGTTCTCTTCTCTGGTGATTCTTTCGCAGCTCTGATTGCCGACGGTGCAGCTGGTCTTGCAAGCCGACTGGCAGGTGCTTCTGCATTCGCCGCAAGCGGTCACTTTCTTTTCCGCAGGTTTTGCAATGGTCTTAATCATGTTAAATTCTCCTTAACGTTAAGTATAGCGTTATTATAATGTAACACGCGGAAAAAATCAAGTACTTTTCAGGATTTTTTAATATTTACGGCTATTATTCCCGTAATTACGCCTGCCGCTATGCCCAGAATTATTTCGAATATAAACGTCCACTTAACCGCAAACGAGCCGCCGATTACCGCAAACAGCAGATAGGATAAAAGCACGGAGGCAAGCCCGGCTATCGCGCCCTTTATAAAGCCCTTTTCGCCGCGGATGAACAGTAAGCCGCCCACCGCGATTGCAATGACCTTGAACACCTGGTTTACGGGCTTGATTACCCCCGAGCTTACGGAAGCAAGCTGAATGATAAGTGTGAAAACGATAACGAATACGAGTGAGAAAACGAGTGCCGCAAGCGTTGCTTTTACCACCTGCAAAATGCCGTCTTTACGCATAAAAATACCCTCCGCTATATCTACGATATGCGAAGGGTTGAATTTTGAGAACGTTATAATTATTCTTTGTCCGCGGTCTTGTCCTCTGCCGCCGCCTCTTCGGGCTTTGCTTCCTCGGTTGCGGTTTCGGCGGTAGCTTCTTCCGTCTTGTCCTCCGCCTTGTCTGCGGTGGCTTCGGTCTTGTCCACTACGGCGTCGCTTTCTAAAATTGCCTGGCGGACGAACTTCATATAGCACTTGCCGCTTGCCTCGCTGCCCGTTTCGAGAACGAAGGTATCTTCCTCGGGGTCAACTTCAACGACAATGCCGCATACGCCGCCTATGGTCTTGACCTTGTTGCCGGGCTTAACCGCGTCGATAAGCTTTTTTGCTTCCTCTTCGCGCTTCTTAGAACGGCGGTTCATTAAAATCATGGATGCGATTAAAATTACGACGAGCACGCCGATGAGCACGTAGGATACCCACGAATTGTTCTTGGGTGCCGCCTCTTCCAACAATGAAAACAACATATTAAAATCTCCGTTAAATATTTACTTTAAAATTATAGCTTACCTGTAAATTTTTGGCAAGCGATTTTTACGCCGTTGCCGCTATTACACGCAAAATTCACAATTTTTACGCGTTGCCGTACTTGGAGTAGAACTCTTTTGCAAAATCTTTTAAGCTGTCGGCAAAAATCGCGGCGCGCATATCCGCCATAAGCTTGTGCAGGAACGTGACGTTGTGCAGGCTTAAAAGCATTGCCGATAGCATTTCGCCCACGTTTATTAGGTGGCGCAGATAAGCCTTGGTGTAGTTCTTGCAGCAATAGCACGAACACTCTTCGTCCAGCGGAGTGAAATCTTCCTTGTACATTCCGTTGCGCACTACCTTTTTGCCCGTGGACGTGAACGCCGTTCCGTTGCGCGCAACCCTGGTTGCAAGCACGCAGTCGAACATATCTATGCCGCGCAGAACGCCTTCTATAAGACAGTCGGGCGAGCCGACGCCCATTAAATATCTGGGCATATTTTCGGGAAGCTCGGGGCGGAGAATATCCAGCATTTCGTACATGAGCGGCTTGGGCTCTCCCACCGAAAGACCGCCTATCGCAATGCCGTCGGTTGCGTATTCCTTGCACCGCTTCAGGCTTTCGAGGCGCAAATCCTTATAGAAGTTGCCCTGTACTATGGGGAACAACGCCTGGTCGTCCCTGGTCTTTGCCGCAAAGCAACGGGCAAGCCATTTGGAGGTGCGCTCCATTGCCGCCTCCGCCTGTTCGTGCGTGTAGCCGTATTCGCTGCACTGGTCGAAAGCCATAATGACGTCAGCGCCGAGATTCTCTTCAATCTCTATCGCCTTTTCGGGGGTAAAGAAATGTTTCCTTCCGTCTATCGACGAATTAAAAT
>CAMWWA010000060.1 GCA_947177825.1 uncultured Clostridia bacterium | reverse complement strand
TATCGAACGCCTTGGCGAAATTCTGACCGAGATAGTGCGAAGTGCCCGACTGCAAGCTCTTGCCGTCCTTCATCATCGCTTCCATACCGTAGGTCGCAACCGCGCCCGCGAACTTTTCCTTTTCGGTCTTTTTGCCGCATATAACGGGAATTGCCAGAACGTTTTCGGCAAATTCCTTATACACGCCAAGCATCTTCATAGTTTCCTCAACCGCTTCCTGCTCGCTTGCGTGGGCGGTGTGTCCTTCCTGCCACAAAAATTCGGAAGTCCTCAAAAAGGGGCGCGTCGTCTTTTCCCAGCGCATTACGTTTGCCCACTGGTTCATAAGCACGGGCAAATCGCGGTAGGACTGAATCCACTTGGAATACATATTGCCGATTATGGTTTCGGACGTGGGGCGCACAACTAAAGGCTCGGCGAGTTCCTCGCCGCCCGCGTGCGTAACCACCGCCACTTCGGGGGCAAACCCTTCAACGTGCTCGGCTTCCTTATACATAAAGCTCATGGGAATGAGCAACGGGAAATACGCGTTTTCGTGCCCGGTGGCTTTGAAACGCGCGTCCAGCTCGCGCTGGATGTTTTCCCAAATGGCGTAACCGTACGGTCTTATTACCATAGTTCCCTTTACGGGACCGTAATCGACGAGCTGCGTTTTTTTGCAGACGTCGGTATACCACTGCGGAAAATCCGCCTCTATATCGGCTATATTTTCAACAAAATTGTCCTTTGCCATAATCCTTGTACTCTGATTAAATGATATATTGAGTTTATTATAACACAGCCGTTTTAAAAAATAAAGTGTTTAAAGCATTAAAGAAGGAAAAATTATATAACTTAAATTTGAATTGTAATGCCCTCAAACACTTGAATTTAGCGGCGAGATATTGTATACTGTATACGCTATGAAAGAAAAATCTTATAAAAGCTTAAAGAGCGGAACGGACGTTCGCGGAATTGCGGTTCGCACGGAGGATTACGACGTAACCTTGACAATCGACGCAATCTACGACATTACAAAGGCATTTTTGAAGTGGCTTGCAGACAAGACGGACAAAACCGAATTGCGCATTGCCGTAGGCAACGATTCGAGAATTTCCTCGGAAGCGATTTACGCCGCCGTGCAAAGGAGCGTTACGGAGAGCGGCTGCACCGTAGTTCGTACGGGACTGAGCACGACTCCCTCCATGTTCGTTTTGCTTAAAGAGAGCGACCTTAACTGCGACGCTTCGATTATGATAACAGCGTCCCACCTCTCCTACGAAAAGAACGGACTGAAATTCTTTACTCCCGAAGGCGGACTGAGCAGCGAGGACGTGGACAAAATCCTGTTCCTTGCGGAAAAGGGCGAATGTCTGCCCCGCAGGAAGGGAAACGTTGAATACGCCGGCTTTATGGACGCGTACAGCGCAAAGCTTATCGACGTCGTTAGAAAGGGCACGGGCAAGAGCGCACCCCTCTTCGGCAAGAGAATTATCGTGGACGCGAGCAACGGCGCGGGCGGCTTCTTCGTAAAGAACGTGTTGCAGCAGCTGGGCGCGATTACCGACGGCAGCATTAACGTGGAGCCCGACGGCGATTTCCCTGCGCACGCACCCAACCCCGAGGACCCGAAAGCCATAAACGCGTTGCGTGAGGCAGTTCTCGAAAACCGCGCGGAGCTGGGAATTATTTTCGACGCCGACGTTGACAGGGCGGCTGTCGTGGACGGAAACGGCACGCTTATAAACAGGGACAACCTGATTGCGGTTACCGCCGTAACGGTTATGGGCGACAAGCCCGCCACCATCGTTACCGATTCGGTTACTATCGACGGACTGAGCGAATTTATAAGAAATATAGGCGGCAAGCACGTCAGATATAAGCGCGGCTATAAAAACGTTATTGACGAGGCAAAGCGCCGCAACGAAATCGGCGAATACTGCCCCCTTGCTATAGAGACGAGCGGACACGCCGCATTCCTTGAAAATTATTTCCTTGACGACGGCGCGTACCTCATATGCAAACTTTTGGTGGCTCATGCCAACCAGACCGCAAAGCGCGAAAAGCTGAGCGACCTTATCGCCACTATGGACCACCCCGTGGAAGAGAACGAGGTGCGCATAAAGTTCAACGAAAATTCGGTTAACTTCAAGCGCGAGGGCGAAAGAGTTTTGCAGGAAATCAAATTCTTTGCAAACCTTGACAAGAAAATCGAGCCTTTGAGGAGAAATTACGAGGGCGTGAGAATGAACTTCCCCGAAAATCACGGAGACGGCTGGGCGCTTGTAAGAATGAGCGTTCACGACCCCGTGATGCCCATAAATTTCGCAAGCAGGAAGGCTGGCGGCAACAAGCAGATGGCTGCGCAGTTGTACAATATACTCGAAAAGTACCCCTTCCTCGACACCACAAGCTTAAAGCAATTTATTTCGGACAATAAGTAATTTGCGGCGGCAAAGCCCTTAATTACATTAAATAATATACAAGGAGAAAAAATATGTCAGTTCAGCAGAAAAGCGTTGACACAATCAGAGTACTCTCGGCGGAAGCAATAGAAAAGGCAAAGTCCGGTCACCCCGGAATTTGTCTGGGTGCCGCTCCCATCGGTTACGAGCTGTTTGCGGATTTCCTTTCGTTCAGCTATAAGAACCCCAAGTGGGACAACAGAGACAGATTTATTCTGTCGGCAGGGCACGGTTCCATGCTCCTCTACTCGCTCTTGCACCTCTTCGGTTACAACGTGACCACGGAAGATATTGCAAATTTCCGTCAGCTCGGTTCGATTACCCCCGGTCATCCCGAATACGGCAAGACCGACGGTGTGGAGACCTCCACCGGTCCTCTCGGTCAGGGCTTGGCAAACGCCGTGGGTTTTGCGGTTGCCGAAGAGCACCTTGCGGCACTGTTCAACAGACCCGGTTTCCCCGTCGTAGACCACTTCACCTACGTGCTTACGGGCGACGGTTGCCTTGAAGAGGGCATCGGCTACGAGGCATGCTCGTTTGCCGGCACGCAGAAGCTGGGCAAGCTGATACTTTTATACGACAACAACGACGTTACCATTGAAGGTAACATGAAAAACACTTTCAACGAGGACGCGGCGACCAGATTTATGGCGCAGGGCTGGCAGGTTATACGCGTGAACAACGCGAACAATCTTGCAGTGCTTAAAGCTGCTATCGAACGCGCGAAGAGCGATTTGACACGTCCCTCCGTCATTATCTGCAAGACCGAAATCGGCTACGGCTCCCCCCTTGCGGGAAGCTCGGATTGTCACGGCGCGCCCCTCGGCGTGGAGAACGTTGCAATACTCAAAGCAAACCTGCACTGGACGCTGGCACCCTTCGAGGTTCCCAAGGAGGTTAAAGAGCACTGCCTTGCAATTGCAGAGGAAAAGTGCAAAGCCGAAGAAGAATGGAAAGCGCTGTTTGCAACCTATGAACAGAAGTTCCCCATGCTTGCGGCACAGTACAAGCAGTTTATGAGCGGCGTCGACATTGACGTTAGCAGCATAACCGGACTTTACGACTTCAACCAGCCCGAGGCAACTCGCAGCTGCGGCGGCAAAATCCTGAACACGATTGCAAAGCTTTCGCCTAACATTATGAGCGGCTCGGCTGACCTTGCGCCCTCCACCAAGACGGAAATTAAGGGAAGCGCTTACTTCTCGCCCGAGCATAGAGAGGGCTGCAACATTCACTTTGGTATCCGCGAACACGCAATGAGCGCCATCTGCAACGGTATTCAGCTGCACGGCGGACTCAGGGCGGTGTGCTCCACCTTCTTCTCATTCTCCGACTATATGAAGCCCGCAATCAGAATGAGCGGACTTATGAGTCTGCCCGTCGTCTACGTTATGACGCACGACTCCATAGGCGTCGGCGAGGACGGTCCTACGCACCAGCCGATGGAGCAGCTCATTTCCATGCGTTCGATACCCAACGTAAACGTGTTCCGTCCCTGCGACGGCAAGGAAACGGCGGCGGCGTTCGTAAGCGCATTCACTTCCGATAAGCCCACCGTTATCGTGGAAACAAGACAGAACCTGCCCTGCTACGACGATTCGGGCGAGGCTGCGTTGAAGGGCGGCTACGTGCTTTCCGACTGCGAGGGCAAGCCCGACGTTCTGCTTATTGCAACCGGTTCGGAAGTTGAGCAGTGCGTTATTGCTCAGCACCTTCTTGCGGAGGAAAAGATTAAGGCGAGAGTCGTATCCCTCCCCTGCATGGAGATTTTCGACAAGCAGAGCGAACAGTATAAGGATTCGGTTATTCCCAAGAGCGTTAAGGCGCGCGTTTGCGTTGAGGCGGCAAGCCACTTTGCCTGGTACAAGTACTGCCGCGATTACGGCGAACTGGTTACGATGACAGGCTTCGGCGTTTCCGGTCCCGCAAAACAGCTGTTCAAGCACTTCGGCTTTACCGCGGATAACATTGCGGCAAAGGCAAAGCTTTCCTTAGAAAACGTAAAGAACGACCGTTACAGCCATTAAGATAACACAAAGTATTTAAAGCAATATGAAAGCCGCGCGGCAGTTATGCCGCGCGGCTTAATTTTTACTTTATAGTTTATTATTCCTTTTCTGCGCCTGCGTCGCCTGCGGGAACCTGAGTCTTCTTCTCCTTGTGAAGAACCTTGAAAAGAAGTGCCGCGAGAGCCGCGCCTGCCAGAGGAGCAACGATGAATATCCATACCTGAGCAAGTGCGTCGGTATTGCCGTTGAAGATTGCGTCGGCAACAGCCGTAGCAATGCTTCTTGCAGGGTTAACGCTGGTACCGGTGAAGCCGATTCCCAAAAGGTGAACCAGGGTAAGCGTAAAGCCGATAATTAAGCCTGCCTTCTTGCCTGCACCCGAATTTTCGGTTGTTACGTTCAGGATAACGTATACGAACACGAGCGTAAGAATAATTTCAAGGAGCAATGCGCCGATATAGCCGCCTGCGGAAATCTTGCTGAGGTTGCCGCTGTAATCGAGCGCGGTGTTGCAAGCGTTGCCCAAAAGCTTAACGTTGCCCATCTTTGCAATGCCGAAAATCGCAACGCCGCCCAGGAAGCCGCCGAGAATCTGCGCAGCTACGTAGACCAAAAATTCCTTTACGGTCATACGCTTTGCAATAAGGCAGCCCAGCGAAACCGCGGGGTTGATATGGCAGCCTGAAATTCTGCCGATTGAGTAAGCCATCGCAACGATTACCAAACCGAATGCGAGCGCGGTTGCAACCAAACTGCCGTCCGTACGCGCTGCGACGCCGCAGGCGAAGAACACGAGTACGAACGTGCCGATTGCTTCCGCAATACCTTTTTTCAATAAATCCATAAATATACCTCCGTTGGATTTAAAAATTTTTATTCTCTACTTTTTCAGATTTTCCCTTGCCGTTGCAAGCATAAGCTTTATGCGGTTTTCCTGATTGACTTTTGTTGCCGACGGGTCGTAATCAACGGCGACTATGTTTTCGTCCTGATACTCGGTTTTAAGCGTGCGCACCACGCCCTTGCCGGCAATGTGGTTGGGCAGGCAACCGAATGGCTGTGCGCAGACTATGTTGCCCACTCCCGTTTCGGCAAGCGCCGCCATTTCCGCCGCGATAAGCCAGCCTTCCCCCATCTTTACGCCCTGGTTTATAACCTTATCCGCACACTTTCTTAAATGCTCGAAGTCGTGAATGGGTTCGAAACTGCTGTACTTATCCAGATACGAAATAACCTTTTTCTGCTTTTTGTGCAGTATCCTGTACAGAATTTTATTCGCCTGCCAGAACATGCCCTTTTTGCCGTAGAAATAGCCGTCGTTGATGTTGTTGACAATGCAATACAAAATGAAGTCCATCAACGCGGGCACGACGGGTTCGCAGTCCTCGGACAGCAGGAATTTTTCAAGCTGGTTGTTGCCGAGGTAGGCGTACTTAACGTAGATTTCGCCCACTATACCGACGCGCACTTTTTCTTCCTTTCTGCGCTTTACCGCGTCGAATGCGCAAATAATATCACGGTTAATCTTTTTGAACTTTCTGTAACGCTTGGTTTTGAAGCTCTGCGTAATTTCCTTAACCACGCGGTCGCGTACGAAATCGCTTGCGCCCTCTTCCTCCTCGTACGGCTTGGTCTGGTTGTAGCACCACATAACCGTGTCGCCGTAGAAAATGGCGTAAACGAGCTTGAGCATAAGCTTTAAGCTCATGGGGAAAGAGCTGTCCTTTTCCAGTCCCGAAAAGTTAACCGAAACAACGGGCACTTTGGGGAACTCGGCTTTGAGCGCACGGCGGATGAGCGGTATGTAGTTGGAAGCCCTGCAACCGCCGCCCGACTGCGTGATGAGCACGGCGGTATGGTCGAGGTCGTACTTGCCGCTTTTGAGCGCGTCGATATACTGCCCCACTACGCAAAGACAGGGATAGCACGTGTCGTTGTGAACGTGCTTCAACCCCTCGTCAATGACCGTGCGCGAGTCGTTTTTGAGTATCTCCACGTCGTAGCCTTCCTGCTTTAACAGCTCCTCGATAATGGCGAAATGCCACGGGAGCATATCGGGAATGAGTATCTTGTGCGTGGTTTTATATTCGTCCTTCCACTTGGGATAGTCGTCGGTATAGTCGACGGTTTTAATCTCTTCCATCAAATCAGTTACCGCCTTTCTTGCGTTTGCTTTCCTCAATTGCCGCCAGCATACTTCTCAGCCTGATTTTTACAACGCCGAGGTTGTTTATTTCGTCAATCTTGATTTGCGTGTACAGCTTGCCGTTCTTTTCCATTATGGAGCGCACTTCGTCGGTGGTGATTGCGTCTATGCCGCAGCCGAACGAAACGAGCTGAACGAGGTTTATATCGCCGTGTTCGCAGCAGTACTGCGCCGCTCTGTACAGGCGCGCGTGATACGTCCACTGGTTGAGAACGTTTACCTTGACTCTTTCCGCCTTGTCGAAAACGGCGTCCTCCGAAAGTACCGCGATGCCGAGCGAGGTGAGCAGCTTGTTTATTCCGTGGTTGATTTCGTTGTCGAGGTGGTAAGGTCTGCCCGCCAGCACGACGAGCTGTTTACCATCCCCCTGCGCCTTTTTGATTATGTAATTTCCGCGTTCGCGCACGTCCGCGTGATATGCGTTCAACCGCGAGAAGCCCTCTTTAAGCGCGCGGACAATCGCCCTCTTGTTTACGCCGAATTTCGAAAGTGCCGTATGCAGCTTGGAAACCGCGCTCTTTTCGGAATTGAGGTCGAGATAGGGCATAATGAAATTGTCGTCCGTCAACCGCTCGTTATTTGCCTTTAAAAGCTCGGAATAGTACGCGACGACGGGGCAGTTATAGTGGTTGACCGAACAGTGCTCGTCCAGATTGTAGCTTTCGCAGGGCAGGAAAATGAAGTCCACGCCCTTGTCCAGAAGGCTTTCGATATGACCGTGCATCAGCTTTGCGGGATAGCACGCCG
>CAMWWA010000059.1 GCA_947177825.1 uncultured Clostridia bacterium | reverse complement strand
GTATAACTTCCGTTAGGGTCGTCAAAGCTGAAAAAGCAATTATTTGCAGTTTTTCGTGCTTTTGGAAGAGCCGCAGTTCTTGTTGGACTGCTTGTTCTGCTTGTTTTCCGTGTTGTTAGCCTTCTTCATATTTTCTCCTTTCCGTAAGGAACGTTAAGCGCGACAAAACCCTGACTCGATTTGCACAGGGGACATATAGTCCACGCCTCCTTGGAGGTGTGCATATGTCCGCATTCCTTGCAGACGTAGAGGATGGGGCTTTCGTTTTTGTAGAGATTGCCGCTTTCCATAGCTTCGTGAAGATATCCGAAAATCTGTTCGTGATGTTTTTCCACGTTAGCCGTCAAAGTGAATAAAGCCGCAATATCCGCAAAACCTTCGTCTTTAGCTATCCTTGCAAACTCGGGATAAATTCTTTCGTGTTCGTTTCTTTCATCCTCTTTCGCAAGGCGCAGCATTTCGACCAAGTCGCCCGAATGAAAGGGATAACCCGCGTCTATTACGATATTATCGAGCTTCAGCCCGCGCTTGGTAAGTTCTTCAAAAAATCTTCTTGCGTGAACGGTTTCGTTCTTTGCAAGCGACTTGATTTCATCCGCAAGCGCAATATATCCCTGCGCGGTAGCCTCCCTTGCAATCAGCTGATAGCGCATGCCCGCCTGACTTTCGCCGGCAAAGCTGCGTGCAAGATTCAAATAAGTTTGTGTTTCATCAAAGTGCATAACCTTCCTCCGTGCAATTATCTTGCGCGGCTTTTTATTAGCTTATGCGTTTAATCACTTGGAAGAATTTGCAAAATACTTTATGCGCTCTGTTGATTTTTATCCGAAAGTGTGATATACTAAATAAGCCAAACAAACTTAATAATATACAGTATAGGGGTATTCTTTTGTTTTACCCATTTTTTTGCACACACTATTTAGAGTTTGGTAAAAATGCAAATTCCAACGGTGTGTGTGAATACTCGTGCTGTATAAAGTTTGTTTGGCGACAATCGGAGTTTGTGTTTTTCGTGCGCTTACTTCGGTTGGCGCACTTTTTTATTTTCAGGAGGGTTTTTTATGAGGAAGAAGTTTTTGGCAATGCTTTTATGCTTGGTAACTGCGCTTGGCTGCGCGCTCGCGGGTTGTTCGTTCGGTGGAGGTGGCGGCGGCTCTAAGGAATATACCGTTCAATATTCCGACGACGATGGCTTACATACGCTTACCGTGACGGACGGGTTAATGTATTCCATTGAATCAATCCCTTCCAAAACGGGTTACGACTTCATTGGACTTTTTGACAGCGAAAGCGGCGGCACTCAGCACGTCAACGCAAACGGCACTTCGGTTGCGGCGTTCAGCGGTGGCAGCAACCTTGTTCTCTATCCCCAGTGGAAGGCAAAAGAATATACGGTTGTTCTGGACTATCAGGACGGCGACGTAACGGGAAGCCGTCAAGTGAAAGCTTCGTACGGTTCAAGCTTGCCCGAGCTTCCTGCAAACGTAACCAAGGAACACGGCGTGTTTTCCGGCTGGTACACGCAGGAAAACGGCAAGGGCGTTCAGGTTGCGGATAAGAGCGGACTTATCCCGGTCGTTTCCGTTGTAAATGAAACCAACTTCAATCTGAATTCCGAGTACATATATCTTTACGCAGGCTTTGACGTTGCAAAATATACGGTAACTCTGAACTTCGGCACGGCGGCGCAGACCGAAACGGTAGAGGTTGAATACAATACCAACGTAACCGATATTGTTTACACCACGCGCAACGCAAACAGCGAGGCGGTGTTGAGCTGGTCCGAAACGGCAGACGGTACAAGTTTATTCACGGGCAAGATAACGGGAGCAAAGACTTTGTACGCGGTTGAATGGGCTCCAGCAATAGAGTTTAACACCAACGGCGGGGAACAAAAGGCGCCCGTAGTTGCACGCGCAGGCGCAACGATTTCGCTTACCGATGCGAAAAGAGATTTATACAAATTTATGTACTGGGAAGACGCTAACGGCAGCAAATACACTTCTGCAATTATGCCCTCCGAAAGCATAACCTTAAAAGCGGTATGGCAGGCAAAGCTTGTGTTTGACGTAAACGGCGGTTCCGACGTGGACGATATTTCGGTAGCGGCAAACAACAAAGTCACGCTGCCCGTGCCCGAAAAAGACGGCTACGTCTTCGCAGGGTGGTACACTGCGGATAAAGAAAGGTACACTTCAACGACAATGCCTTCGGCAAGCGTTCAACTGAAAGCAGGCTGGTATAAGGCTGTTATGGATGACCGTGTAGATAAAGTAAAGACCAGTTTTGATTTTCAAACAGAAAAAGTAGCCAGTCCGACAACCCAATTTTTATGGTATAAAATATCGTTAAGTCAATATCTCGGTTCTTTATCGGAAGTGACGGTAAGAATAGACGGACAATTTCAATTTGCTTCAATTAGTTATGGCGGTGGCTCGGGTAAGCCGAATACAAATATTTATTCCAAAAATATGGTAAGCAGCGATTATTTGCTGTGGTCAAAAAGTTACGATAATTATAGTGGTAATTATAATTTTAAGTCGTATAATTTTTCTACCACTATAACCGCGAGCAGCGACGTGTATATAAGTTTTTATATCACTAATGCTACCGGTAGTCTGGCAAGCATAAAAGGGTTTTACTATACCGTAACCTACCCCGATACTACAACGCTCTATTTATAAAACGTTAGCAAAAATAAAACAGGAGAGACAGAATGAAGAAAAAATTATTTATTGCTTTACTTACATTATCAGCTGCGCTTTGCTGCGCGTTCGGACTTGCCGCGTGCAACCTCGGCGGAGGCGGCGATTCCAAAGGCTCCGACGGCATATGGTACGAACTGAGCGACGACGGAAGCTATGCAATCGTTACGTACGGCGCTTATAAGCAAGAAGAGTCCGTTACCGGTGCCGCAACCTACAAAAATAAACCGGTTACTACTATCGGCGAAGGCGCTTTCAAGCAAGACACCTATTTAAAAACCGTTACACTTCCAGCGAGTATTACGACGATAGAGTACGAGGCTTTCAGAGATTGTAATAAACTCGAAACGATTTCTTTCGGCACGAACAGCCAGTTGAAAACAATCGGTCAATGGGCGTTTTGTTCCTGTTCTTCATTGAAGACCTTTACGATACCCGACGGCGTAGAGGAACTCGGGGATGGCGTATTCTACGATTGTTCCTCGTTGACCAACTTAAAAATTCCTGACAGTGTAACGACGATGAAAGCGGCGGTATTTACAAACTGCACTTCTTTAACCGAAATTACAATTCCCGATACCGTAACCTCTATGGGAAGTGGTATGTTTTTTGGTTGCAGCGCTCTCGAAAGCTTAACGTTGCCCTACCTCGGTTCAAACAGCGAAGACACGGAACACGCAACCTTAGCTTATCATGCGGAATCTTCTTATTCGAATCAGAAATTAGATAACCTGAAAAAAGTTACGGTAAACGGCGGCGTATTGGGAAAAAATGCGTTTTACTCGTCTCATGTAGAAACCGTCGTTCTCAAGGAAGGCATAACGTCGATCAGCGAAAGAGCATTCTATAGATGCCACGAACTGAAAAGCGTAACCCTGCCTTCTACTATCGAGGAAATCGGCGAGTATGCGTTTGCCGATTCCGCAATCCCCTCGATCGAACTGCCCGAAACTTTAACCGAAATTAAAGCCCACACTTTTGAGGGCTGCGCTTTGGAAAGCATTAATATTCCCGCAAGCGTAACGACGATAGGCGATCAAGCATTTTATTGTGCCTTTAATTTGGCAAGCGTTACATATGAAAAAGACAGCCAACTTACTTCGATTGGAAGAAAGGCGTTTTCAATGCAATACGAGATATGGTGGGATGTGGAATACTTCGACTACGATTCGGAATCAAAGCTCACGACGCTCACCGTACCCGAGCACGTTACGACGATTGGCAAAAGCGCGTTCGACAATTTAACCGCTTTGAGATATCTGAACTGGAATGCAATTGAATGCCGGGACTTTGAGGTACATCGCGGCTCTATTTATTCACGCACGACGGTAGACGGTCCGTTTAACAAAGTAGAATATGCTACATCCACCGCAGGCTGCAAAGACGGAATAATCGCCAACTTCGGCTCTCAGGTAAAGAAAATTCCCGCAGCTACTTTCTATGGAGTCAGCAATCTGATTTCAGTCAGCTTCGGTGGAGGAATCGGTATGTTAAACCGCGTTTGCGAAAGCATTGGGGATTATGCTTTTTACGGGTGCACGGGACTGTTTGATTTATCTTTGCCCGTTACACTCAAAACTATCGGCGCGTATGCTTTTTATGAATGTTTCAGCTTGATTAACTTGTACATCCCTTCTACCTTGACTACCGTCGGCAATAATGCCTTTTACTGCCCGAAATTGGTGGAAATTTGCAACGACTCCTCAATTACCATTCATGTCGGTGGGTCGCAGACTCTTGAAATGAATATTTACAGTAGCTCGTCTGGATCCAGTAAACTGTTCTCCTACGGCATGGACGGCAACGACGTGTATACGTTCTATCAGGACGGCTCCACGTACTATCTTATGGGAACGAGAGATAATACTGCTCACGGGCTCAATTTACCGCAGTTCGTATTTAAGGGCAACGCAAAAGTTTCGGATACCTATATCATTCACGCTTACGCTTTCTACGGGCGCAACGACGATACTATTATTATCTCGAAACCGGAAGCGATTGCCGAAATCCAAAGTAATGCTTTCAACAAAATTAAAAATGCCTCCGTATTTTTTAACGGCACGGCTGAAAAATGGAACGAAATGCCGCGCAGTTTCCGTGAGGCATTAGACTGGGAAAATACAAAATACTATTACTCCGAAACGCAACCGACAGAGGAAGGGAACTTCTGGCGTTACTATTACGGCGCAATTTTTATTTGGTAACCATAAGTTATGCGACACTATAAAGCGCGGCGCAAATTTGCGCCGCGCTTTTATTTTTGGTTTTATTCGGTTGTGATTTCGGGTAAATTTTCGTCTTTGCCGTCGTCGTCTTTAACTTTAATAAAATAGCCGTATTTCTTTCTGAAACACATAAACAGGGTAAACGTTACTGCAAGCGCAAGAATTTCCGCAAACACGTTCGCCGACCACACGCCGTCGATTCCCCACAGAAGGGGAAGGGTGAGCACGCATACGACCTGGAAGAACAGGGTGCGCATAAATGATATTACCGCCGAAACCAGTCCGTTGTTGAGCGCCGTGAAGAACGCCGAACCGAATATGCTGAAGCCCATAATAAGGAATATGAAGGCGACTATAAAGAAGCCGCGCCTGGTCATTGCAAAGACGTCCGCATCCTTGCCGACGAAGATATACGGCAGGGGGTAGTTCATTGCCATTGCAAGCGAGAACATAGCCGCCGAACACACGGCAATAATAATCAGGCTCTTTTTGAGTACGTTGTTCAGCTCCGCGCGGTTTTTTGCCCCGTAGTTAAAGCCTATAACGGGCGTAACGCCTATGGAATAGCCGATGAATATGGAGCAGAAAATAAAGCTGACGTACATAATTACGCCGAACGCCGCAACGCCCGCCGCGCCCGCAAAACTTATAAGCTGATAGTTGTAAAGAATATTGACGACCGAGAGGGAGAGCTGCGTCATCATCTCGGAAGAGCCGTTTGCGCACGCCTTTAAAAGGGGCAGAATTTTTAAAAGCGGCTTGCCCAGATACAGCACGCCCTTGCGGTTGATTGCAAAGTAGAGTATGGGCACTATGCCGCCGACTGCCTGCCCCGTAACCGTGGCAAGCGCCGCGCCCAGAAGCCCCAGCCTGAAGCCTGCGATAAATACGGCGTCGAGCACGGCGTTTGTCACGCCCGCGCTGACTATTACTATAAGCCCGATTTTCGGTCTTTCGGCAAGTGCGAAAAAGCTTTGGAAAACGTTTTGCAGCATAAACAGCGTTACGCCGCAGATGTTGACCGTGCCGTATAAAACGCACTCCTGCAATATGCCCTCCTGTTCGGCTTTTAAAAGGATTGCAAGCGGGCGCATGGTGAATATGCCGACCACGGTCATAACCGCGCCCAGCGCTATGGTTGCGTATACGAGCAGGGAAAAAATCGCGCGCGCCTTTTTAACGTCGCCCTCGCCCAGAGTCTTGGATATGAGCGCGCTGCCGCCCGTGCCTATCATAAAGCCGAGGGAGGCGAAGCCCATAAGGACGGGCATTATCAAATTGACGGCGGCAAACGCGTTCTGCCCCGCGAAGTTGGATACGAATATGCCGTCCACCACGCTGTAAACGGAGGTGAATACCATCATTATTACCGCGGGGTAGACGAATTTGATTAGCTTTTTAAAGGTGAAATTTTGCGAAAGCTGAGATGCCATTTATCGTTCTTTTGCTGCCAGCTCCGAACACAGGTCGGCAAGCTGGGGGATTATGCTTTTGATATCGGTACGGGTTGTATTTATCATTAAATCGTAGCCCGTTTTTTCGCCCCAGGGAGTGGAGGAGAGCAGGTCGTGAAGCTTGGCTCTGCCCTTGTCTATGCGCTTGAAGCTCTTTTTAAGCGCCTTGTCGGAAAGGTCCTCGCCCTCGGTCGCGCGCTCGCGGCAGCGCTTTATTTTGGACTGTTCGTCCGCATACACGAAAATTCTTACGGGGTTGTACTTGCTTGCAATGACGTCGGCACTGCGCCCGACTATCACGCAGTCGCCCTTTTGGGCAATGGCGGTAATTATGTTTTGCTGCGCCACAAGCACGTCGGTTACGGTGTTGGGGGTGGTGGCGGAAAGGGGGAGGCTGTGCGCAAAGCTGAACGCGAAATTTGCAAAGCCGCCCTTTTCCAGAACCTTGGTCACGTAATTTTCGTCCAAAGCGGTGCTCTTTGCAATTTCTTCGATAAGCTCTTTGTCGTAATATTGCAGCCCCAGCGCGTCGGCAAGCCTCTTGCCAAGTTCCCTGCCGCCGCTGCCGAACTCTCTCGATACGGTGATAATCATAAATTTTTCCTCCTTAAAAAAATGCCCGAGCAGTTAAATCTACCCGAGCGCACTCGACGTCTTATCGACCTGCGTAATTGCGATTACGCGTCCTCCGACGACTTTTATTAACTTAATTATAGCCCCGATTTTTTAAAAAGTCAAGAGCTGTTTTTTATTCTTTGGGGAACAAAGATTTGAGCATAGTGCCCAGGTAAAGCACGGGAACTATGCTTATTTTATCGGCGTATTTCGCCACCGATTTCATATTTTTTGCGGGAAGCAAAACGCGCTTGAAGCCCATCTTCACGCACTCCTGAACGCGCTTTTCGGCGTACTGAACGGCGCGCACTTCGCCCGTTAAGCCGACCTCTCCGAACACCGCCGTGAATTTGTCCACGGACTTGTCGAGGTAGGAGGAGGCGAGCGCCGCGCACAGCGCAAGGTCGGTTGCCGGCTCGTTTAATTTTATGCCGCCCATTATATTTATAT
>CAMWWA010000058.1 GCA_947177825.1 uncultured Clostridia bacterium | reverse complement strand
GTGTCCGTTTCGGCGGACGCGGATTTGCACGTGCGCGGCTATGCGGACGGCACGTGTTCCCAAACCTTAAAGGGCGGCGCGCTTACCGTAGTGCGCGAGGACGGCTTTTCAACCCGCCCCTTCGTGGGAACGTGCGAAATATTATCCGACGATATTTCGGAAATTTTAGAAACCTATTTCGGGCAGAGCGAGCAGATACCCACGGCGGCGGCGATAGAGGTTGAGTTCGACGGCAACGGCAAATGCGTATGGTCGGGCGGCGTGGTTATGCAGCTTCTTCCCGATGCTTCCGAAGTTTCGATATGGGAAGCGACTGATATTTTCGACCAGTTCAAAAACCGCGACGCTATTGCAAAAAGGCATAAAGTTTTTACCGACGCGTCCGCTATTTTAGAAGATTATTTCCGCCCGTACGTCAGCGGCGAGGTAACTACGCTTTTCCCCGAATATAAGTGCAACTGTTCGGAGCAAAAAATACGCGGCGTGCTGGCATCCGTGGGCAAGGCGGAGCTTTTAAAAATCTGCGAAGAGCAGGGCGAAGTTAAGGTGCATTGCCACTACTGCAACAAGGATTACATATACGAAAGAAAGCGTATAGAGGAAATTTTTTAAGTAAATGAACAAGACGGACCGAATAGATTTAAGCGCCGACAGGCTAATCTCCATCGCGGCTGACTGCGTGGAGGACCACGACTATATTGCGGCGCTCAAAATGCTGAATAAAAACGCGGTACTCAACGGCAACGACGAGGACTCCTATATGCTGTACGCCGAAGCGTTTGACGACATGGGTCTGTACGAAAAGTGCATTAACGGCTGGTTCAAATACCTCGATTACGCGGGCGACGGCGCCGACCTTGCCGAAGCTTACGAGGGCATTGCCGTAAGCTTTATGAATATGGGAATGGACAGCTTTGCCGCCTTCTATTACAACAAGCTTTTAATGGAAACGGACAGCGAGCTGACTCCCCAGAACAGGCAGGAAATAATAGAATCCTTTTTAAAGACCGAAAAGCCGCCGCTGCGGTTTGCCTATCCGCCCCACCTCGTGGACTATTCCGAGGAGCTGGAAAGCGGCGTGGAATATATGAAGAAAAACCAGTTTGACGACGCCGTGGCGGAGTTCGACAAGGTTGACGAAAGAAGCGAAAAATATCTTGCCGCGCGCAACTATATTGCAATGTGCAACGTCATAAGCGACAGAAACGAGCAGGCGGAAGAGGAGTGCCTGGGCATTTTAAAGCGCGACCCCGACAACGTGCAGGCGCTTACCACCCTTGCCGCGGTCAAGAGCCAGCAGCACAAGACGGAGGAGGCAAAGGAGCTTGCCTTGCGGCTGCTTGCCATCAACCCGACCGAGGACGAGGAGCTTTACAAAATCGCCACGGTATGCTGCGAAAACGGCATGCACGAGCAGGCTTTTTCAATCTTCTCGCGCCTGGACGACAGGTTTGCATACGACTGTTCCCTGCTATTTTTCAAGGCGGTTGCGGCATACAATTCGGGCAGAGCGGAAAAGGGGCTGGAAATTTTCGATACGCTGCTCACCATATATCCCAACGCGGTCACGGCGGACTACTGGCACTATTTCGCGACGGGCGAAGCAAAAAAACAGGCGGAAGAGCGCAAAACTTTAGAATACTTTTACCGCCTTCCCAAAGCCGAGTGCGAGGCGAATATAACCTTTTTAACGGCGTTCTGCCGCTTTGGCGACAAGCAGGCGCAAAAGCTGTGCAGGGAGGCGGACGTCTCGGGTATGGTGCACTGGTGCTTTGACGAGGGCGACAACAACGGCTCCTACGAATTGCGGCTGCTGGGCGCGATGAGCGCCGTCAAGGGCGGTCTGGAAGACACCGTGCGCGACATACTTCTGGACGCGTTTTTGCAGGACGGCGTAAAGCTGGAAGTGCTCAGCGCACTCGTTCAGCAGAATAAAGAGGGCGAGTACGGCATAGTCGTTTGCAATCTCTACAAAAGAGTCACTCTCGTGCCGCTGGAAATAGGCAAGAACAAGAAAAAAACCTTTTTGCGCGCGTACGGTCTGGCGTTTTCGCGGTTTGCCATGCTCGAACCCGAGTACCCGTTTATGCTGTGCGCCGCCACCGAAAAGATATATTCGCGGCTGGAAAGGGAGGGCAAGCTGGACGTCTGCCGTTCGGTGCCCGTGCTCGCCGCCGCCATAATGAAGTTTTCCGAAATAAAGGAAAGCGGTTTAAAGGACGAGCAGCTATGCTCATTCTTCGGCGTAACCGAGGAAAAAGTAAATTCAATTTTGGAGTTGGTCAAATGAAGCTCTACGATTTCGACGGAATGTTCGACGAAAAGTTGTCCGAATACGTAAAGAAAAACGCCGACAAGTACAGGGAAAAGGAATGGGAGGACATCATTCCCAAAATGTACGCGCGCTTCGGCGACACGGTTATAAAGTCGCTGGGCAAGTCGCCCAACCAGTACTATGCCGATATGGACGACGGTCAGCTGGTTGCCCAGCTCCGCGCGCACTTAAAGCAGGGCGTTGCGGTAAGCGAATTTCTGTGCAACGCCATAGAGGGCAGAAAGCCCGAAAAACTGCTTATTCCCTTACTTAGCGGCACGGAGGACGAAATTGCGTACGCGCTCAATCTTCTGGGCGCCAGCCGCGAAGCGCTTCCCGAATATATGCGCCTTTTGACGACCTCCGAAAGCGAGGACGTCCGCAACACCTGCGTGGACAACGTAAAGGAGTTTGCCGACGACGTGAAGGAGCAGGCGCTCGATTTCTACAAAAAGGGCGTGCAAAGGGAGTACATGCTGGAAATACTCTCGCGCTGCGTAATCAAAGACGACCAGATATTCGATATACTTATAAAGGAATTCCGCACGGGTGACGACGTGTCTATGCATGCAAGCTACCTTGCGGCGTACGGCGACGAGCGTGCTCTCGAATACCTCCTGGACAAAATCGACGAGGAGGGCATAACCTTTATAGAATACCAGGAGCTTAAATACGCAATCGAAAGTTTGGGCGGCAGCTACGAAAAGGAGCGCGATTTTTCTTCCGACCCTTACTATCAGGCGATAAAGGCGCACAGCGCAAACGAAGTGGACATCTTCGGCGAACTCCCGCGTAAATCTTAAAATCAAAAAATGTATAAACCTCCGAAAAAGGGCAATAACCTTTTCGGAGGTATTTTTATGACACAATTGACGTCAAAAGAACTTACTATGATTGCCGACGCCCTCACCTTCGAAGGGCTGATTTGCAAAAAGGCGAGGGCTTATTCCAAGTCGCTCACCGACCCGGACCTTGCCGAATGTATGTGCCGCATAGCCGACGAACACCAGAGAAGATATAACGAGCTTTTAAAGGTAATAGGAGGTTAAGGCAAATGAAACTGACGAAAATGAACACCCAGCTCAACGAAAAGGACGCAATTCAGGATATGCTCGAAAGCGAAAAACAGCTTATGTCGTTCTACACGACCGCGCTGTTCGAGGGCAGCTCCAAGAGCCTGAGAAAGAGTTTTTCCACGCACCTCAATTCGGTTGCGGAAAACCAGTACTCGCTGTTCAGTCAGATGTCAAGCCGCGGCTATTACACACCCACGCCCGCGCAGAAGCAAATGATAGACCAGACCACCGAAACCTTCAAAAAGGAAAAGAAACAGCTCGAAGCAAACTGATTTGTTTGTAGAAAAAGCGGCGGCGCAATTGCGCCGCCGTTTTTAATTTCAGTTGTCTTTTATTTAACGGCAAGCAGGCGTTCGATAAGCTTGTAACCGTCGGCAACGTAAGTGCCAGTCTTTTTCGCTTCGTCCTCGGTGTAGCGCACCGCGCCGTTACTAAGATTTTTCGCGTTGGAATAAATAAGGTAGGGCACGGGTTCGGAAACGTGAGTCTTGCACGCGCAGGGAGTGGGGTGGTCGGGCGTAACCAGCATGGCGTATTTTTCGCCCGCGCTTTCCAGTCTTTCGCAAAGCGTGGGAATAACCACGTTGTCAATCTGCTCGATGGAATAAATCTTGTGCGCAACGTCGCCGTGGTGTCCGCACTCGTCGGGCGCCTCCATATGGATATACACGAAATCAAGTCCGCCTATAAGCGCTTTCGCCGCGGCTGCCGTCTTGCCTTTAAAGTCCGTGTCGTAGTTGCCCGTCGCGCCTTCAACCTCTATAACGCGCATATCCGCAAGCATACCTATGCCTTTTACAAGGTCAACCGCGGAAATAATTCCGCCCTTAAGCGAGTGCGCCTTTTCAAACGGGCTGAGCGCGGGTTTGGTGCCCTCGCCCCACAGCCAAATGGAGTTTGCGGGGCGCTTGCCCTCAGCAACGCGCTTTTTGTTTACGGGGTGACCGGCAAGCAGCTTGGCGCTCTTTTTCATCATTTCAAGGTAAACGCCGCCCAGCTCGCCCTTGGGCAGGTGCTCGGTTATCTTCCTGTCGGATATGTCGTGCGGAGGGGTTAAGTCGTGCCCCGTCACGCCATTTTTCACGACAAGGCAGTGCCTGTAGGAAATGCCCGGATACAGCGTAAAGCGCTCGTTATCTAAACTGCTTTTCAAATAGTTGATAAGCTCGGCGGCTTCTTCGGTGGAAATTTCGCCTGCCGAATAGTCGACCATAGTTTTATCTTCGTAATTTTCCTCGTCGGAAAGGGTGACCAGGTTGCAGCGCAGAGTCACGTCCGTATCGGTCAGCTTGATGCCCATAGAAACGGCTTCCAGGGGCGAACGCCCCGTGTAGAAGTCTTTGGGGTTAAAGCCCAGCACGGACATATTGGCAACGTCGCTGCCCGGCTTCATTCCGTCGGGAACGGTCTTGCAAAGTCCCACTTCGGAAAGGGGTGCAAGCTTATTCAAGGTTACGGTGTTCGCGGCTTCCAGGCAGGTCTTGTTGCCGAGGCTTTCTATCTTCCAGTCAGCCATACCGTCGCCAAGCACAACAACATACTTCATAATTATCTCCTTAAAAATGCTCGAATTATAAGCATCGCAATACTGTGTTGCGTTCCGCGCCGCCTTGGTCGTGTACTTCTGTGTACACTCCCTGCGGTCGGTGCTCGCGCGCCTTGTCTTGCTCGCTTCTAATCCGAGGAGTAGTCGGTAATATTATTTATTCAAATCCCAATCAATCGGCTGTTTGCCGTGAGCGGTAAGATATTCGTTGGTTTTCGAAAAGAACTTGCACCCGAAAAATCCGTTGTAAGCGGAAAGGGGCGAAGGGTGCGCGCACTGCAATATAAGGTGCTTGCGGCTGTCAATGAGGGGCACTTTTCCGCGCGCGTTGCCTCCCCAAAGAATGAATACCACGTTTTCGCATTTGTCCGAAATAAGCTTGATAACGCTGTCGGTAAACCACGCCCAGCCGCATTTGGAGTGGCTGTTCGCCATATGCTCGCGTACGGTCAGCGTGGTGTTCAAAAGCAGAACGCCCTGTTGCGCCCACTTGGTCAAATCGCCGCACCTCGGCTCTACAATTCCTAAGTCGCTTTCGATTTCCTTATAAATATTCTGCAATGACGGGGGAAGGGGCACGCCCGGTTTAACCGAAAAGCACAGCCCGTGCGCCTGCCCCGGCTCGTGGTAGGGGTCCTGCCCCAGAATCACGGCTTTAACGTTGGAAAGCGGCGTAAAGCGGAAGCAATTGTAAAGGTCGTACATATCGGGATATACGACGTGAGTCGAGTATTCGCGCTTTAAAAACTCGCGTATTTTTAAATATCTTTCGTCGGCGAACAGGGGCGCAAGCGCCTCGTCCCAGCCTCCTCCCAGCCGTATCATATTAACCTCAGTATTTCAAGGTACGCGCCAATCTCTTTCAGCGCGCCGTCAAGGTCGTGTTCCAGATAGTTTCCGCACTCCTCGCGCCTGCTTCCCGGCACCTCCTTAAAGGTGAGCGCAACCAAAAAGCACTGCTTCAAAAGCTCCAAAACCTGCGCGTAATCAAGGTTGACCGTCAGCAGGTAGAACCCCGTCCTGCAACCCATGGGACCGAAATAAATCACGTCGTCTTTTTTATCCGAATTGCGCAACACGGTTGCAAGAATATGCTCGATTGTGTGCAGGGCGGAGGGCGTAATATAGTCGCCTGCGTTGGGCTTTTTAAAGCGCAAATCCCAGGTGGTCACGCCGTGCATTTCCATGCTCTTATGCAGGCCCTGTTCAAGCAGGTCGTGGTTTTTCGAAAATGAAGGTATTCTATCCATTTACCGCCTCGAAAATTCTCGTAATGTTTTCACCCAGCGCCTGCGCGCACAGGGCGATATTGTGCAAAAACTGTTCGGTAGTACTTCCCGAACCCGCAACGTCCGAAATGACTTTAAAGGAGTAGCAGGGCACGCCTGCACGCTTGCAAACATGCGCAACCGCGCCGCCCTCCATATCGCGTATATCCGCGCCGAGCGTTTCCGTCAGAAACTTATAGTCCGTAACGCTGTCGTTAAACCTGTCGCCCGTCGCCAGCTTTTTTGCAGGGTAGAGGGGGCACGCGGCAAGCTCCATATAGGGCTCTTCATATTCGTTCAGTGTGCCCACGGGCGTACCGTTAATCGCCGCAAGGTCAAAATCGTATTGCGCCGCACTTCCTATGCAATAAACGCTGCCCACCTTAGTGCCGCCGTTAAGTCCGCCTGCAAAGCCGACGTTGATAATCTTGTCCGCGCCTAAACAATCCACCGCGTATTGAGTTCCCGCCGCCGCGTTGGTCTTGCCCACGCCGCACGTGATAACCGCCGTATCTTTGCCGCATAAGGTTCCGCGCACGACTTTTCTTCCGTGCACGAAGCTCTCCGCGGCGTTCTGCATTTTGTCAATAACGGGGCGCGCCTCGCTGTCCATAGCAATTACGAATACAATCATACTTAAATTATAGCAAAGCGGCGCGGTATTTGCAAATAAATTAGCCGCGCAACGCATACGATATTATATGAAAAAGCGGCGCAAGCATAAACGACTTAAAATTATAATCGCGGTAATCTGCCTTTTGCTCATTGCGCTTATGCTGTTTTTTCAGCGCAACGTAACCAAAATTCTGATATCCATAAGCGAAGCGACAATCCGTTCCATAACCACGGTTGCGGTAAACGACGCCATATATTATACGCTCAACGACAATTTGCGTTACGAGGACTTGATAACTATCACATACGACGAGGCGGGGGACGTTGCAACCATCACGACGGACAGTCTTAAAATAAACAGAATAGCGAGGGATACGGCGTATCTCTCGCAGGAAAATTTAACGCGTATGAGCGCGGAGGGCATACAGGTTCCCATAGGCGCGCTGACGGGTATAGAGGCGCTTGCAGGTTTCGGTCATAAAATAAATATCAAGATTATACCCATCTCCAACGTGGAGTGCCGCTTCGTTTCCAAATTTGTGGACGCGGGCATAAACCAGACCAAACACTCGCTGTATCTGGAAATCGTTTCGGACATTTCCATAATTATGCCGGACAAGACTTCCAACCTCGCCTCGACT
>CAMWWA010000057.1 GCA_947177825.1 uncultured Clostridia bacterium | reverse complement strand
ACCTTACGGTACGTCTTAAGGACTGCTTTGCGGGCGTATGTAGTACGACGGCAAATTCCGACGTCTCGTTCGATTTTAACGGATTCGGAGAGGTTAAATATACGGCGGGCGGCGTTGTCGAAAGCGTGGACTACGATTCCGAGGGCAACTTCAGCATAGACAGCACTGCCTATAAGGCAACCATAAACGAAAAAGGCGTTCTTGAAATCAACGGCAAAGAGTATTACCTCAGCGACGGCTTCACGGGCACCTGGTATTTCGGTTATGAAAAGGAGAGTATAGAGCTTACCCTTGAGGGTATAGGCAGAAACGGTTACGGCTACGCAACCATTTCATACGTCGGCAACAAGGTTACAAGCCTGAACGCCCAGTACGACGTAATGACCGATTCCTACGGCACAAGCATAAGACTGTTCGTTGACGACCGCAGCTACGGCGAACTTACTTTCAATCCGGAGGACGGCAAGGCGAGCGGTATGTTCTACTCGATGCACAACTCGGCTTACTACCTGCAGGCGGACTTCTGTCTGTACGACAATTTCAAGGGCACCTGGGTAAGCAATTCGGCGCAAATAGATACGATTACTTTCGACGGCATGAGCGCTTCGGGCGAAGCCGAAGTAACCATAACGGCTGCCAACGGCGCAATTTCAAGGGGAACTTACTCGCTTGACGATTTGACGGGCGGCACGGTAACTGTAGGCGGTGAAACCTACGCGCTGCGTCTGGACGAACTTACGGGCTTGGCTGTTATATCCTTATCGGGCGATACTCAGCTTGCAAGACGCGATAACTGGTACGGCGTGACTTTGTACGAGGGCGATACGAAATACGAGTTTGACGGTAAGGGTTACCTGAACGGCACCGTGAAGGTATCGGGCGGAACGGAGCTTACCTATACGGTTAACGGAAGCTCGGTAACCGTCGGGGGTGAAACTCTCACGCCTACGGCAAGCGGATTTACTCTCGGTTCAAAAACTCTCGTTTTCAAGTCGGGATTTGCGGGCGAATGGCAGATATCGGGTAGCGATTATTATCTCACCGTAGAAGAGGTGGGCGGCTCCTTTAAAGCAAAGGTAACCTGTTCCGACCCCAAAATTACGGGCACGTTCGACTTCGTGTTCAACCCCTCTTTCGACGCGTCCTCCGTTACGCTTTCCTATACCGAGGAAATCGGCGGTGAAAGGATAGTAACCAGACTCAGCCTTCTGGGAAGCAATGAAATCAGCATAAAGCAGGGCGATTTGACTTACAACTGCATCAGGACTTCTCTCGTAGACCAATGGAAGGGCACGTACAACGGCATAAAGGCGGTGCTAATCGATGAAGTTAAAGGTACGTATGATTATTTGAACGACGGAACAAGTTGGACGTTCGACGGTCTGGGCAATTGCTTCTATGGAAGCGGCACGGCGACGTTTACCGATGCTAACGGTGAAAAGACCAGTTATAAGTACAAGTTGAATTCGTTGGGTGTTCCCTATATAAAGGATATCAACAAAGTCGGCAGCGCGCTCTTTATCGAATCTAGCCGCACCGACGGTTGTTACGGTAAGGACGATAATTATTATTGCCTGACAACTCCCGACGCATTGTATGAGAAGGAAGTCGTTTTATCCGACAACCGTGACCTGCACTTTATTTTCGACGGCGTTTCAACGCTATGGAAAAAAGACGGCGACCAGCTGGTTAAGGCGTATACCTATGCAATTACCGGCGACAACGAAGTAGTGCTTACCGATATAACTACTATGAAAAAGTATAAAGGCACCATAATAAACAGCGGTATGTACACTTACCTCACTATAGTCGAAATTTAAGCAACACACATTTTCGTAGGCGTCCGCCCGGGACGCTCTGGAGGAATAGATGAAAATCAAATCACGCAAGGCAGTCTGCCGCAAGGCGGCGTGCATAGGGCTTACGGCGGTAATGTCCGCAAGTTTAATAGCGGGGCAGGTATTTGCGTTCGCGGGTAAAAATACCGCGGCGCAGGCTTCCGACGTCCGCAGCCTGAACTTTGAAAACGTTAACGGCAAGGTTGATTTATCGCAGATAAAGCTGGATAATCTCAATAAGAACGTAATCAAAAACGACGGCGCTTCCGCAGATTATTCCAACGTAACCCGTACGCTTATCGTCACTCTGGAAGGCGGCGCCGTATCCGACCGCGACGTCGGGGAAAGGCAGGCTAAAGCCGACATCGAAAGGGAGCAGTCGGGCTTTTTGAACAAACTCAAAAGGTCGGGCGTCAGCTATACGTTAAGGAGCAACTATTCGACAATAGCCAACGCCGTTGCAATCGACGTCAAGCTTTCGGCTGTAAATACTATCAGGGGCATATCGGGCGTTTCGATCGTAACCGTAGGCTCGACCTACGCGCGCCCCGAGGCTATCGCGGCTTCCGACGGAGCGCAGGAAAATTACAGCAACATATATGCCAGCGGTATTTACGATTCCTCCGAATACCTGAAGCACGGCAACGGCAAGGGTATGACGGTAGCCGTACTCGATACCGGTCTTGACTACACGCACCCCGCGTTCAGCCCCGACCAGATGGAAGAGGAGAGCAAGACGGGCGCGAGATTTACAAAAGCGAATATCGCCGAGCTTATGGACGGCAAGGACTTCACGGCGGAAAAGACGGGAGCTACGGTTTCGGACGTCTACGTCAATATCAAGGTTCCCTTTGCCTACGACTACGCCGACCGCGATACGGACGTATATCCTTCCTATTCGCAGCACGGCACGCACGTTGCGGGTATAGTTGCGGGTAAAGCGGACAGCTATACCAATAAGGACGGCTATATAGAAACGGACGCCGACGGTAACGCAATTAAATTCCGCGGCGTTGCGCCCGAAGCGCAGCTCGTTATCTGCAAGGTGTTCTCGGACAATCTCGAATCCAACGAAATAGGCGGTGCGGAGGCGGTTGATATTCTCGACGCGCTCGAGGACTGCTGCAACCTCAACGTAGACGTTATAAATATGTCGCTGGGTACCAGCTCGGGCTTCTCGACAAGCTCGCTGGCGCTGGACGACGAAGGACGGCTCATGAAAGCCGTTTACGAAAAGATAGAGGAACAGGGTATATCGCTCATAGTTGCGGCAAGTAACGAATTTTCCGCAGGCTACGGCAGTGCGTTCGGTACCAACCTCGCAACCAACCCCGATTCGGGTACGGTCGGCGCGCCTTCAACCTTTACGGGCGCAATGTCGGTTGCAAGTATCAACGGTCAGCGTTCCTCCTATATGCTTGCCAACGCAACGTACAGCGGTATGACACTGACGGGCGGCGACGCAATATATTACGAGGAATCGCGCAACGAGGACTCGGACGCATACAACTTTATCAACGATTTGCTCGGCGACGACCCGACCAAGCCTGATTACAAGACGAGCGCGACTTTCAAATACGTCGTCGTTCCCGGTACGGGCGACGCGGGCGACTACACCACGAATATCAAGAGGGAGATTGCCGACAAGGGCACCTACGGAAAAGTAATAGCGGTAGTAAAGCGCGGCAGCACTTCCTTCAAGAGCAAGATTGAAACGGCAATGGCTAACGGCGCGGACGCGATTATTGTTTACAACAACGTTTCGGGTTCGATAAGAATGTCGCTCGGCGACCTGGAAACCCGTATCCCCGCAGTTTCCGTAAATATGGACGCGGGACTCAAGCTTACCGGTTCGGGCTCGACAAGAAAAACCACTGGTACCATAACGATTGACAGGTCGTACCTTGCGGGACCGTTCATGAACGACTATTCGTCCTGGGGTTCCACGCCCGATTTGAAGCTTAAACCCGATATCACTTCGCACGGCGGCGAAATAACTTCAACCGTTGCCGGCGGCTACGACGAGATGAGCGGTACGTCCATGGCGTGCCCCAACCTTGCCGGTTTTGCGGCAATCTTCAAGGGCTATTTGAAAAACCAGAAGCAGGCGCTCTGGGAGGGCACTACCGATAACGACGAGATTGCGCTGACCAAACTCACCAACAATATTATGATGAGTACGGCTACGCTCGTTTACGACCAGTACAAGCTTCCCTATTCACCCAGAAAACAGGGCGCGGGACTTGCGACTTTGAAAAACGTGTACTCAACCAACGCATATCTGTACACCGACGATGCGGACAATATGTGCGAGGACGCCGGCAGACCTAAGGCGGAGCTCGGCGACGACCCCGCAAAGAAAGGCGAATACACGATTAAGTTCTACGTTAAAAACTTCGGTTCTTCCACGCTCTCGTTCAGAACGAACAGTATATTCATGACCGAAACGCTGGGCGCGGACGGCAAGTCGGTTGCCGAAAAGGCGTATCTGTTCGGCGACGACGCCACCTGGACTGTGGGCGGCGAGGCGGTTGCGGAAGGCGGCGCTTTCAACGTTTCCGCAGGCGAAAGCAAGAAAATAGAAGTTACGCTCAAGCTTACCAATGCGGAAAAGAAATATCTTGACGACACGTTCAAAAACGGTATGTTTGTGGAAGGCTTCCTGCAGCTTAAAGGCGACGGAGCCCAGTGCGATTTGACCTTGCCGTTCATGGGCTTCTACGGCGACTGGAAATCCGCGCCCATGCTCGATTTGGACTGCTTCGAAATAGCCGCCGACGCCAAGGATACCTCGTTAAAGGACGAGGACAGAAAACAGCCCAGAGTGTGGGCAACCCAGGCTTACGGTTACTACTATAACGAGCGTATGACCATTCCCCTCGGTTCGTTCCTCTATCTTCAGGACGAAGCCAAGGAGCACACCGCCGATTACGTGTATACCGACGAGGAGCACATATCCATATCCCGTTTCAACGATTTCGTAAGCGCGTCGGATAACAACAACTATCTGACTACGACGGGCATCAAGGCGCTGTACGCAGGACTTTTAAGAAACGCCGAGGTTGTGACCTATAAGCTTACCAACGTCGATACGGGCGAAATAGTCCCCGACGCCGACGGCAATGAAGTAAGGGAAATTTACAGGGTAGGCAAGGCGACCGCTTCGGGTGGAAGCTCCATACCCGCGCAGGTGCTTTTGGAACTACGCAGCGACGAAATGGGCTTGCCCGCCAACGGCAAGTACAGAATGGACTTCGAGTTCTATTTCAGCTACGACGACTACAAGAACGGCACGACGACCGACGAAAAGGGCAATAAGCTGGGCGTATATCAGGACAACGTGTTCTCGATGAATTTCTATATCGACTACGAAGCGCCCATCCTCGTCGACAGCCGCGTAAGATATCAGGACCGCAAGGACGAAAGCGGCAAAGAGAGTCAGAAAATCTATCTTGACCTCGATATATACGACAACCACTATCCCCAGGCGGTAATACTGTGCTATTCGGAATACGCCGATTCGACCGAAACCCAGTCGCTCAAGCTTGCAACCGAATATATTACGCCTATAATCAATCCCAAGAAGAATACGACCAACACCGTATCGATTGACGTAACCGAATTCTACGAAACGTATAAGGGCAGGCTGTTCGTCGAGATTGACGACTACGCACTCAACCACAACGTGTATGCCATAGATACGTCGCCCAATCTTGCGGAAACCAATTTGTGTCCTACCGATTTCAAAATTGCGCAGGGCGACAAGATAACCATTGCCAAGAATACGGCTACCAAGCTTTCAATCGAAAATATAGGCAGTGCGAATATCTCCAACTTCGTATGGCGCACCACCAACCCCGATACGGTTCAGGTAAAGAACGGTGAAATCTTCGGCGTGTCCGCGGGCACCGCAACCGTAACCGCAACGGGCGGAAACGGCAAGACTCAAATGATAAGGGTAACCGTAACCGAGAGCGACAGAACGCTCAGGGTTCCCTCGGTATCCTTCGGCACTATGATAAATTACGCGGATACCCCCGTACAGGCTTCGGGCATCGTCAGGGTAAACTCCGCGCAGAAAATCAGTCTGGAAATCAAATGTGACCCCTGGTATTATCCCGTTGAAGACCTCAACTTCGTCTGGACTACTTCCGACGCAAATCTGGCAACGGTAGACCAGAATGGCAACGTTGAAGTCCTTTACGAGGGCGACACCGTTAAGATGGTCACGATAACCGCAACCGCGGAGGGTTATCCTTCGTGCAGCGCCAGGGTGGTTCTCACTATCGTAGACCCCTACACGATGAACGGCGGAACGCTTTCCAAATACCGCGGTGGCGGCGGCGAACTTAAAAACGGCGTCGTTATAGGCGGAGAGACCTTGAACAACGTGCGCGTGCTTAAGATACCCACCGACAAGGCTATGACGGAAATAGGCGAGGAAGCGTTCGAAGATAACCTCAACGTTGAAGTGGTAATAATCCCCAAGAGCGTTACGAAAATAAGTCAAAGGGCGTTTAAGGGCTGTACGAACCTCAAGAAGATTTGCTTTATTTCCGAAGATAAAATAGAGCCTGCCGATGCGTCGCTCACGCTTATCGAGCGCAACGCGTTCGAAGGCTGCACGGCGCTTACCACGGTGGACTTGTCCAACTGTAAGGTGTTCACTCTCGACAGAGACGTATTCACTGATTGTACCGCACTTAAAGAAATAATTAAGCTGACTGCGGTAGGTACCGCTCACGCGCAGACTTTTGCAGGCTGCACGGCGCTTGAATCGGTAGACCTGACCGAACTGCACATTGCCGACGGATATCTGTTTTCAGGCTGCACAAAGCTTTCGAAGGTTACCATAGGCGAAAACACCGCGCTCGGCAACTATATGTTTGCAGGCTGCACGGCGTTGAAGGAAGTGGAAATAAATTGCTCACGCATACCCGACGGCGCGTTCTACGGCTGTACGGAACTTGCTAAGGTGACCATAAACGCCGATGACGTTCAGATAGGCGCGTATGCGTTTGCGGGCTGTTCCAAACTTGCGGAATTCACGGTGAACGGCAACGGAATACACTCGGTAGGCGACTACGGCTTCCGCAACTGCACCAAGCTTCCCGCGTTTGACGCGGATACGTTCCACCCGCAGCTCGGCTGCGACGTCTTCCAGAATGTGCCGGATATGAACGGCGCTATAGTTTCGGGCGACACGCTGTATCTTGCTCCCAAGTTTATAGATGCGGACTTCGTTATGCCTGCCGGCGTAACCGTTATCGGTCCCAACGCTTTCTCGGGTAGCATTATGGATGAAAGCGTGAACGAAATAGTTCTTACGGGTATAACCAAGATAGGCGCGGGTGCGTTCTACGGACTGGAAGGTCTTAAAGCAATATCGCTGCCCGTCGGCTTGACGGAAATAGCGGATAACGCGTTTACGGGCACTTCGCTTGCAACGATAACGATACCCGCAAGCGTAAAGAAAATAGGGGCTGCCGCGTTTGCGGACTGCGGCAAGCTTGCAAGCATAGAATTTGCAGAAGGCTCGCAGCTTGAAGAAATAGGCGCAAGGGCGTTCCAGCGCACTGCAATAACCTCGCTCGATTTGCCCGCAAGCGTAAAGACCATAGGCAGAGAGGCGTTCTGGCGCAGCGCAAGCCTTACGACCGTGAATATCCCCGCGGTAACCGCAATGGGTGAAAGAGCGTTCGCACTCTGCCCCGCGC
>CAMWWA010000056.1 GCA_947177825.1 uncultured Clostridia bacterium | reverse complement strand
GAATTTCTGGAAATATATGCTCTTTACGGGACTTGCGGCAATTATGTTCGTTATCGCAAAGTTTGCATTCCGCCGCGACGACATGAACGAGTTTTACTATGCCATGTACTTTTTTATGGGGCTGGGCGTCTTTGTGTGGCTGGTCGATTTAACCATAAAGCTGTGGTTCTGGAAGTATACAAAACACGTCATAGTGTCCGATAAAGGCATATGGATAATGATTTTCAGCACCTTTTGGTGGGGTAAGGCGTACGACGGCAAAAAGCATTTTTTAAGCCCGAGCTGGAGCTTTTATTCGTGGGCAGAGCTGGCAGGCGTCTTTCCCGAGCAAAGCCGCGTGTCCAAAATCTGCAAGCTTAACGATTTCGTTATGTGCAGGTGGGACGGCGAGCAGGCGGTGCGCTATCTCGAACCCGACGAGGTGGACGAGATAGAGGGGTACGCAAAAAAGCATATACCCAAAAGCAAGTGGGTAAAAAAGCGCGCCCCCAAACGCAAATTCTCCATTTTCGACTTTATGACGTAAGTGTGGGTCAATCCGAGAAACTTATCCACTCGCCAACCGAAACGTTGGTGTTATTGCTTGTGGCGTAATAATCGGACAGAGATATAAAAGATATGCCTTTCAGTTGCGGGTCGGCATCATTCTGCAAAAATGCGACAAATTCAAGCTCGTATTTTTCACCTGCGTCCGTGCATATCGGGCGCGCATATACTTTCGCCCATATTTCTACGGGGGTGCCGTCGCCGTCTGTTATCGTTTTGCAAGTGGCGTGGGACGAAAAGTCGTTTTCATTATATGCAAAATCGTAAAGTCCGTCGTCACGCTCCGTAAATAGGGGCTTGCCTTCAAAAGCTTCTATCACGGCTTGAATCTGTCCGTCCGTTTCCGCTTTTTCCGAAACAGTGGGGCACATTAAGCTTTTAATCGTTTCCGCGTCGCCGTCGGCGATTGCCTTAATAAGTTCTGCGGAAGTTTTTCCGCACTCGGCGTCGTAAGGCGAATCCCAGTTAAATCCCGCATGACAGTAGTTGTTGTAACCTGGTTCGGAAATTGTGTAGAAAGATAATCCCTTAATGCTCTCGTCCGTAATATATTTAATCTTTAAATAAACATCGTATTGTTTCCCGGTATCGGTAGTAATAAAAATATCACTGCCGAATTCATAGTCGTCAACTTTTCCGTATTCCGAACCGTAACCCTCGTAACCAATCGAATCGCTTATTTTATAGGACTCTATGTTTCCGTCCATAAAAGTAAAAGAATACGCAATCTGTTCGTCTATGTCGGGCAGCTCCTGTGACTTGGTGCAAAATTGTTCTTTAACGGCGCTTACGTCGCTTTCCTTGAAACCGGCAATTATTCTTTCTGACATTTCTTTTCTCAGTTTATCAGCCCTCGATCTTACAGCCATTATGCTGCTACTGAGGTCGATACACCCCGAAAACGCCGCAATACCGCAAATCAGAGCGGCGAGAACAGATAAAAATATATGCCTGACCTTTAATCTTTTCAATTGAGTAAGTCTCCGCGATTTTTCTTTGATATAAGTATAATAATTTATTCCGCTCTGAAAGTCAAGAAGTATATATACCAGTAAAGCGAAGAGGAGTAAGCAACGTAAAAAGAAGACAGTTAAAACTGTCTTCTTTTTAAATTCGCCGTGTTCCGACGATGGCGCAGAGAAGAGGATTTGAACCTCCGGACGGGGTTAACCGTCACACGATTTCCAATCGTGCTCCTTAAACCACTCAGACATCTCTGCATGCGATAAAAATCAAGCATAAATATTCTATAAAATTGCGCGCAAAAAATCAAGCGATTTTACCGCCGTAATTTATTTTTGCAATTATTTTTGCTTAAAGCAGATGTAAGTCCCGACCGTTGACAATAAAATGCGTGCGTGATATAATAAAACGGAATATGAAAAAATTACTTATATCTTTCACAGTTTTTGTCTACTTAATGCAGATATCGTTTTTAGTTATGTTCTCCCTGCCGGAAGAGATAACGTATTCTCAGTATACGATTTTGCTATTCTTGCCAGAAATTGTTTTCGGCGTAGTAGCGGCGGTGCTGGGGCTTGTCAATCTGGTTTTCGGCTTTCTGCAAATCAGCCGCCCCGCGGAGGACGTCTACAAAACGGTTATGATAATCAAGCTCGTTCTGGTGCCCTTTTTCATAATCAATTTCGTGATCTGCGTAATGTTTGCTGCGTGCTTCATAATCATTCCGTACTTCGTGCTCGGAGGAATAATTCTGGCAGTGCTGTTTATGCTGATGACTTACGCAATCACGCTTGTAACTTCGGTATATAACATCTGCTATTCGCTGTACAGGGTAAGGACGTTAAAGCACGGCTTTTTCGGAATGATAGTGCCGTTCATATTCCAGTTTTTCTTCGTGCTCGATTGTGTGGGCAGTATTCTTTTCTATATCAAGGAAAAGAACGACTGGAAGATGCTCAGACGTAGTATATAAACAAACAACGGTAAAGCCGCCCTGCACGCAGGGCGGCTTTTTTCTTTACAAATTTTTTTCGCAATTTTCAATGCACCTTTGAATTATGCTTTCCGCGTCGCCGCGGCTGAGCACTTCGTTAACCGTCGTCACCTTGTGTTCCAGCGCTTTATACACTTCAAAGAAGTGCATCATTTCCTCGTATATGTGCGCGGGCAGCTCCTTCACGTCGCGGTAGTTGTTATAGGTGGGGTCGTTGACGGGCACGGCAATAACCTTTTCGTCGTTCATTCCGCCGTCCAGCATATTTATAACGCCTATAGGTCTGCATTTTACCAGCGTCATAGGGTAAATGGAATCGCCGCACAGCACAAGCACGTCCAAGGGGTCTCCGTCGTCGGCAAGCGTACGCGGAATAAATCCGTAGTTTGCAGGATAGACGGTGGAGGTATACAAAATTCTGTCCAGCCGCAAAAGCCCCGTCGCCTTGTCTATTTCGTACTTGGCTTTACAGCCCTTGGGTATCTCTATTATGGCGTCAAATTGACTCTTGGTCACGTTTTCTCTTTTCAGTCCGCAATCGGGTTTCATAAGTTTTATCTCAATTCGTCTTTCGCGCGGGGGAATACGATGGTGTCGCGGATATTGCCCATACCCGTTGCGTACATCAGTATTCTTTCAAGTCCCAAGCCGAAGCCCGAGTGGGGGACGGAGCCGAACTTACGCAAATCCATATAATTTTCGTAGTCGCTCATTTTCATTCCCCTGTCCTTGATTGCCTGCATAAGCTTACCGTAGTCGGCTTCGCGCTCGCTGCAACCGATTATTTCGCCTACGCCGGGTACGAGGAGGTCGGTAGCCGCAACCGTCTTGCCGTCGGGATTTTGCTTCATATAGAAGGACTTCAAATCCTTGGGATAGTCGACGACGAATACGGGCTTATTGTAAACCTCGTCTGTCAGATATCTCTCATGTTCGGTCTGCAAATCGTTGCCCCATTCCACGGGATAAACGAACTTCTTGCCGCTCTTTTTCAGAATTTCAACCGCTTCGGTGTACTCGACCTTTACAAACTCGTCGTCAACGACTTTCTGTAATTTGGCGCGCAAGCCCTTTTCGTAGAACCTTTCAAGGAATGCGATTTCGTCGGGGCACTCGTCAAGCACGGCTTTAATGATATACTTTATAAACTCGGTAGCAATGCCTATAATGTCGTCAATCTCCGCAAACGCAACTTCGGGCTCTATCTGCCAGAACTCCGCCGCGTGGCGCGTGGTGTTGCTGTTTTCCGCCCTGAAGGTGGGACCGAACGTATAAATCTTGCCGAACGCAAGCGCCATAACCTCGCCTTCAAGCTGACCGGATACGGTAAGTCCGGCGCTCTGACCGAAGAAGTCGTCGGCGTTATACTCGGCTTCGGACTTGTACTTGGGGTCGTAACCGATGGTGGTAACCTTAAAAATCTTGCCCGCGCCCTCGCAGTCGCTTCCCGTAATTATGGGCGTGTGCGCGTAGAGATAACCGCGCTCCTGAAAGTATCTGTGAATGGCAAAGCTTAACTTGCTTCTCACGCGGAAGATTGCGTTGAAAGTGTTGGTGCGCACGCGGAGGTGGGGGAGAGTGCGCAAAAAGTCGAGCGACGTCTTGGCTTTCTGAATGGGATAGTCAAGGGGGCAGTCGCCGAGAAGGGTGATATTTTCGGCGTTGATTTCTATTGCCTGGTTGGCGTTGAACGACTTGACCGCAGTGCCCTCGATTTTAACCGAGCTGCCCGCGCGCGTCGCGCCGTCGGGGATAGAGGTAAGCGTGTTTTTGTCTATAACGACTTGCAGGTGGTTAAGCGTCGTGCCGTCGTTTAAAGCTATGAACGCCATGTTCTTGCTGTCGCGGTAGCTTTTAATCCAGCCGCACACCGTAACCTTTTTGTCGAAATATTCCTCGGGCTTTGCAATAACCGCCTTGATATCCGTATGTTTCATTTAATCCAACCTCCGTTAAATCACTTACTTTTTAAGTATACCACCGAAAAGTTCAAATATCAATAAAAAAACGTCACTTATAAAATTTTAATGACGTTTAATTCCTATTGACAAGGTAGGAATTAAATGTTATCATAATACCGCAGTTAAATTTAAGACTTTAAGGCAATAATAAAACAATGATTAAAAATTACGATATTACGGGTATGACGTGCTCGGCTTGTTCTTCGGGAATAGAGCGCGCCGTCAATAAAATAGAGGGAGTCGAAAAGGCGGAAGTCAGCCTTATGGGCAAGAGTATGCGCGTCGAATTTTCGGAAGGCGATACACAGCCTTCCGTGGAAGAAAGCATTTTCGACTGCGTAATATCCCTTGGCTACGGAATATACCAGGAGGGCGCCGCACCCGAAGAAAAGTCGGAAAACGGCGACAAAAAGCTGTTTATCCGCTTTATCGTTTCGGTGTGTATTCTGGTGCCCCTTCTGTACGTTTCCATGGGGCATATGGCGCACTTTCCGCTACCCTTCTTTTTAGACCCTTCCAAGGGGTACGCGCAGTGGTTCGCGCTCTATCAGTTCGTGCTGACGACAGGCGTCATTGCAGTCAACTACAAATTTTTCACAAAGGGCTTTATGGCGCTAATCAAGCGCGTGCCCAATATGGATACGCTGGTCGCGCTCGGCTCGGGCGTGTCGTTTATCTATTCGCTCGTGCTCACCGTCCTCGTTTTCGTCGGCGCGTATAACGGCAACGAGGGGTGGTACGCCATGCATATGGACTTGCATTTCGAAAGCGCGGCAACCATTCTCGCGCTCGTCACCGTCGGCAAATGGCTGGAAGAAAAGTCAAAGCGCAAGACGGGTGACGAGATTGAAAAGCTGCTGCGCCTCGCGCCCGACACGGTTACGATAGAGGTGGACGGCGAAAGAAAGAGCGTGCCCGTTGCAAGCGTAAAGCCCGGCGATATCGCCGTGGTTATGCAGGGCGACTACGTGCCCGTGGACGGCGTCGTTGTGGAAGGTCACGGCTTTGTAGACAAGTCGGCGATTACAGGCGAGAGTATGCCCGTGGAGGTTACCGTCGGCGATACGGTAACTACGGCTGCGGTCAATACCGACGGAATTATAAAGGTGCGCGCCGAGAGGGTAGGCGGACAGACCACGCTTGCCAAAATTATAAAAATGGTGCGCACGGCAGGCGCTTCCAAGGCGCCCATACAGAAATTTGCCGACAAGGTTGCGGGCGTGTTCGTTCCGCTAGTCACGGCAATATCGCTGATTACGTTCGTCGTATGGATGCTTATCGACAGGGCGTTCGTGCCCTCGCACTGCGTTACCTACGCAATATCCGTGCTTGTGGTTTCCTGCCCGTGCGCGCTCGGTCTCGCCACACCCGTCGCAATAATGACGGCTACGGGCAAAGCCGCTTCGCTCGGCGTGCTGTATAAGGACGCGGACTCGCTGCAGAGGACAAAGGAAATAAACTGCGTGCTGCTCGATAAGACGGCGACTATTACGCAGGGAAAGCCGCAGGTTTCTGACGTGGTGCCCTTCGGCGTTGATTTGGAGCGCGTGCTTGCGCTGGCAGGCGGAATAGAGGGCAACTCCAACCATCCCCTGGCAAAGTGCATTGCCGAATACTGCGGCGCTGGGGTGCAGGTTACGGATTTCGAATATATCGTCGCGCGCGGCGCAAAGGCTAAGTGCGGCGGCGTGACTTACCGCCTGGGCAACGCCGCGCTGCTTGACGGGATAAAGATAAGTAACGAAGTAAAAACTCAGGCGGACGGACTTTCCGCGCAGGGCAAGACTGTCATGTATCTTGCCGACGAAAAGCGCGTAATAGCGCTCATTGCGGTTACGGACGCGGTCAAGGAAACGAGCGCCGAGGCGGTGGAGCTGTTAAAGAGGCGCAATATAAAGCTTGCAATGCTCACGGGCGACGGGCAGGTTGCGGCTTCGGCGGTTGCGCACAGCGTGGGACTTGACGACTTCGTTGCCGAGGTATTGCCCGAAGATAAGCTGCGCGCGGTGGACAATATGCAGAAGGCGGGCGCTACGGTTGCAATGGTAGGCGACGGCATTAACGACAGCCCCGCGCTCAAAAAGGCTGACGTCGGCATAGCCATAGGCGACGGTACGGACGTTGCCATAGACAGTGCGGGCGTGGTGCTCGTGGGCGGCGATTTGCGCGCTCTCGACACGGCAATAGATTTAAGCCGCGCAACCGTGCGCAACATAAAGCAAAATCTGTTCTGGGCGTTCTTCTACAACGCGGTAATGATTCCCGTTGCGGCAGGCGTGCTCTCGCCCGTCGGCTTTTACTTCACGCCTATGATAGCCGCACTGTGCATGAGCTTAAGCTCGCTGTTCGTGGTGGGCAACGCGTTAAGGCTGCTGCGCTATAAAAACAAGAACATTAAAAAAGAGAAAAAGCCCGAAGTCGTGGCTGACTCCGTTGAAAATAAAATAATAGAAGAGGAAGAAGGAATTATGAAAAAACTTATCACTGTTGAAGGTATGTGCTGCGACCACTGCGCGGCAAGGGTGGAAAAGGCTCTCTCGGCGGTCAGCGGCGTGGTATCCGCGGACGTCAAGCTGAAGAAAAATCTTGCGGTAGTGCGCAGCCGCGAAGAAATTTCCGACGAAGAAATTACGAAGGTTATCGAGGAAGCCGGCTATAAAGTTACCGCTATAGTTACGAAGTGACATAACTTTCGAATTTGTGACATAATAAGCTAAAAACTTATATTTACACAAGCACATATCACCCTGTATAATACAAGCCGTAGGAGGCAGATTATGCAGGATATGATGTTGCTTGACAGACGTACGAAAGACTTAGTGAGAGAGTATGTACCCGAGGGTGACGTTCTGGACAGCATAACCTGCTTTTTCGCCGTGTTCGCAGACCCCACGCGCGTGAGAATGTTGTCGGCGCTTGCCATCTCCGAAATGTGCGTTACCGACCTTTCGCGCGTGCTCGAAATAAACCAGACTACCGTCTCGCACCAGCTCCGCCTTTTAAAAAACCTGGGCATAGTAAAGAGCGAGAGGGACGGCAAAATCATAACCTATTCGCTGGTCAACGATACGGTCAACGACGTTATGCTCAAAGGCGTGGAGTTTTTGGGCTGTTAAATTCCGCATTGTTGTTGCGTTAAGCTTGCGGCTGTGATATAATGATAGCGGTTGGGCAGGTTTCAGC
>CAMWWA010000055.1 GCA_947177825.1 uncultured Clostridia bacterium | reverse complement strand
AAATTACACCAACCACTATATATTGTGGTTGGTGCGTGCGTTTACTTTGCTTCGGAGCGGAAGGAAAATTCCCCGTCCTTCAATTCCACGGTTACCTGCTCGCCGGGCAAAATATGTCCTGCAAGAATTTCGTCCGAAAGCCTATCCTCGATACGCCTTTGCACTATGCGCTTCATAGGGCGCGCGCCGTAGACCTCCGAATAACCTTCCTCTATAAGCTTTTCCATGGCGTCGGGCGCGATTTCAAGCAAAATGTTCTTGTCGCGCAGGCGCACGCGCAGGCTTTCAATAATCTTATAGCAGATTTTGCCCGCCTCCTCCTTGGTGAGCTTGCGGAACACTATAACGTCGTCAAGACGGTTTAAGAACTCGGGGCGGAACTGCTCCTTCAACGCGCTGTCGATTGCGTCCTTCATATCGTCGTAACCGTCGTTATCGCCCGAGGTGAAGCCGAATGAGGACATCTTTTTAATCTGGCTTGCGCCGACGTTGGAGGTCAGAATTATTATGGTGTTTTTGAAGTTGACCACCCTGCCCTTGGAATCGGACAGTCTGCCGTCGTCCAAAATCTGCAACAGAATGTTAAAGACGTCTGGGTGGGCTTTTTCAACCTCGTCAAACAGCACGACCGAATAAGGCTTTCTTCTTACGCGCTCGGTAAGCTGACCGCCCGCGTTGTCGTCGTAGCCGACGTATCCCGGAGGCGCGCCTATAAGCTTGGATACCGAATGTTTTTCCATAAACTCGGACATATCCAGGCGGATAAGCAGCTTTTCGTCGCCGAACATGCTTTCCGCAAGCGCCTTGGCAAGGTCGGTTTTACCTACGCCCGTAGGTCCGACGAATATGAACGAGCCGATGGGCTTGCCGCTTTCGTTGAGTCCTGCGCGCGCACGGCGGATTGCCCTTGCAACGGCGGAAACCGCCTCGTCCTGACCGATTATGCGCTTGTGCAGGTTTTCTTCCAGGTGCAACAGCTTTTCGCTTTCCTGCTCGGTAAGCTTTAACACGGGCACGCCCGACCAGCCGCTTACGACCTGCGCGATATCCTCGGCGCCGATTGCGGGCGCGGACTGTCCGCCCTTCCACTCGTCGTGGATTTCCTTTATCTTTTCCTGGACCTCGTTAATTTCGTTAACGAGCTCCTTTGCCATATCGTAGTTTTCGCCCCTTGCCGCCTTGTTCTTTTCGTAGGTAAGGCGCTTGAGCTTTTCTTCCAGTTCGTTGAGCTCGTGAGGGGAATTATAGGTATTGAGGCGCGCGCGCGAAGCCGCTTCGTCCACAAGGTCTATCGCCTTGTCGGGCAGGAAACGGTCGGTTATATATCTGTCCGAAAGGGTTGCGGCGGCGATTATCGCCTCGTCCGTGATGGATACTTTGTGGTGCGCTTCGTACTTGTCGCGCAAGCCCCTTAAAATTTCAACCGTGTCCTCCACCGTCGGTTCTTCAACCTGCACGGGGGTGAAACGGCGTTCCAGAGCCGCGTCCTTTTCGATATACTTGCGGTATTCGTCAAGCGTGGTTGCGCCCACCGTCTGCAATTCGCCGCGCGCAAGCAACGGCTTTAAGATATTTGCCGCGTCCATTTTGCCCTCCGCCGACGCGCCCGCGCCGACGAGAAGGTGAATTTCGTCTATGAATAAAATTACGTTGCCGTTGGTCTTTATGGTGTTGATTGCGTCCTTTAAACGCTGCTCGAAATCGCCCCTGTACTTGGCGCCTGCAACCAGGCTGGAAAGGTCCAGCGAGAACACCGTTTTGCCCTTTAAAAGGTCGGGTACGTCGTTATTGATTATTGCCTGCGCAAGCCCCTCGACAACGGCGGATTTACCAACGCCCGGCTCGCCTATAAGCACGGGGTTGTTCTTTGTGCGGCGCGAAAGCACCTGAATAATCTTGTCAATCTCTTTCTTTCTGCCGATTACGGGGTCAATCTTGCCCTCCTTCGCCTTTGCGGTGAGGTCGGTGCCGTACTGTAAAACGTTTTCGTCCAAAGCGGAGTCGTTCTTGCGCTCGCTCTTTCTGTCGCTCTTGCGCTCGTCCTTGCCCTGCGAGGGGTGCGCGGAAAAGCCGAAGGACGACGGGTAGTTCGGGGAATAATCGTCGTCGCCCAAATCGTCGATATCGCCTGCAATCGCCTGTTCCAGCATTGCCGACAGCGCGGACATGCTCACGCCCAGCGCCTTTAAAATGTAGATTGCAAGACAGTCGGGCGACTGGTTGACGGCGTATAAAAGATGCTCGGTGCCCGCAAGCCCGTCCTCGTTATAGGCAAGCGCGAAATCCTTTGCCTGCTCCAGCATGTGCTTGGTGCGCGGCGTGAAGCCGCTTATGGTACAACGGTGGTCCACCGCCTTTACGAGGTAGCGCCTGTAACTTTCCTCGGTTACGCCCAGCGAGGAAAGAATTTTGCCCGCTATGCAGTCGGGCGTGCACAGCATTGCGTACACGATATGTTCGCTGCCTATATAGCTTATTTCAAGCGAGGCGGTTACCTCCCTGGAAACCGAAAGCACCTTTTGCAGATTGCGTGAAAATCTTTGAAATTCCACTCTTGTTTTCTCCTAAATTTTTTATGCCGCTTTTATATTTTTCGCTTAAATCAGCCCCTGGTTACCCAGTTTGCTATCTTTTTGGACGAGTATTGCGCGCGGTATGCGTCCCTTTCCTGCGTTTCCAGCGTTCTGCCGGCAAGCGCGTTGAGGTTGGAAGGCTTCATCTGAAGCATAAGCTCGTCAACCGCCGTTATGTCGTTTATTTTAAGGAAACCGAGGCACGCGCCAAGCTTTAAATCGGCGCAAAGAACGTCCAGCTCGCTGGTGGTAAGAAGCGCGCAGTTGGTCAGCAAGCCGTAGGCGCGCAGGCACTTGTCTTTGAGTATCAGCACCCCAGTACAGCTTTGCAGGCGCTTTCTCTCGCTCGCCTCCATATCTACGATTTTGGATACGACCGATTCAACCTGCGAGAGTATGGTTTCCTCGTTTACGCCCAAAGTCACCTCGTTACTGACCTGGTAGATATAGCCCTTCGCCTTGCTGCCCTCTCCGTAGGCGCCGCGCACGGTAAGCCCCAGTCGGGTTACGCTTTTAATGACGTCGGGCATTAAGCCGCCCAGCTCCAGCGCGGGCAGGAACATCATTACCGAAGCCCTAAGCCCCGTGCCCAGATTGGTGGGGCAGGCGGTCAGATAGCCCAGCTGCTCGTCGTACGCAAACGGTATGGAACGGGCAATCAGGCTGTCCTTGGAGGACATAAGCTCGTACGCGGGGCGCAGCGACATTCCCTTGGAAATGCACTGTTCCCTCAAATGGTCCTCCTCGTTTATCATTATGGATATGTCGCCCTTTTCGTTTATGAGCGCCGCCGAACGCGACGGCGTGTTTAAAAGCGCCGGGCTTATAAGTCTGTTTTCGACAAGGTTTAAAGCGTCGTCCTCCGATATGCCGTCCATATAGTACAGGCGGAATTCGTCAACCTTGTTGATTGCCGCGGATACCGAGCGGATTATTTCCTTTGCCTGTCTTGCGCTGCGCAGGCGCGCCGGGAAGGGATATCCGTTGAGGTTGCGCGCAAGTCTTATGCGCGAGGACATTACGGTGCCGAGTTTGTAATCTACCATCTCCGCGCCCCCGTGTTGCGCTTTTTCAGCGCGTTCATATGCTCGTTTATTCTGCCCGCTTCCATATAGTCGCCGCGCGAAAGCGCGTCCTCCATTGCGCTCTGCAAAGAGGACAGTTTAAGGCGCAGGTCGTGCTCGGAGGTGTACACTCCGCCGCCCTTGCCCACGTGCACGGTTTTGCCCTGTATGCGCGCTATGTAGGGAAGAAGCTCCTCGTTGAAATAGTCGTAGCAGCTGGGGCAGCCCAGAAGACCGCTCCTCTCGTATTCGGAAAAGGTCATACCGCAGCCGGGGCACACCTTGTCTTCGGGGTCGAAGCCGTCGAAAAGTCCCGAAAGCATTGCGTTGGCAACTTCGTTTTCAAAGTCGCCGAACAGCTCGTTAGCGCAGATGGCGCAAAGATGCTGGGAGCAGGACTTTCCCCCTACCGTTTCCACGCGGTTGACCGTCGCTTCGCGTTTTTTACAATTCTGACAGAGCACTTATTATACCCACACTTAATTTAACATTCGCGCAAATATATTTACGCACACTTATATTATAATACTTTTTGCCCGTGTGTAAACAGTTTTTAGTCAAGTTGAACTCAAAATTTTACTCTTTGCGCGCGAAAATTATGCCTTATCTTGTTGAAAATTCCGTCGGGCTGTGTTATACTTATCGGGTGAAATAATGAAAATTTTTTTGGAGGATATGTGATGCAGTATTCAAAAGACGTCGAAAACATGATTTGCGTTGCCAAGGGTGTTTCCGGTAGGTTTGAACACGGACCCGCTCCCATCCCCGAGGAAGGACAGTGGATTCAGGCAAAGGAAATCAAGGACATTAAAGGTCTTACGCACGGTATCGGCTGGTGCGCCCCTCAGCAGGGTGCGTGCAAGCTTACGCTCAACGTTAAGGACGGCATAATTCAGGAGGCTCTGGTTGAAACCATAGGTTGCTCGGGTATGACTCACTCCGCGGCTATGGCGGCGGAAATTCTTCCCCACAAGACCATTCTGGAAGCGCTGAATACCGACCTCGTGTGCGACGCCATCAACACGGCGATGAGAGAGTTGTTCCTGCAAATCGTTTACGGAAGAACACAGTCGGCTTTCTCCGACGACGGTCTGCCCGTAGGCGCGGGACTCGAGGATTTGGGCAAGGGCTTGCGCTCGCAGGTCGGCACCATGTACGGTACCGCCGCAAAGGGCGTAAGATACCTGGAAATGGCGGAAGGCTACGTCCTCTCCCTCGCTCTCGACAAGAACAACGAGGTTTGCGGATACAAATTCGTTTCGCTGGGTAAGATGACCGACTTCATCAAGAAAGGTCTTACGCCCAACGAAGCATATGAAAAGTCTGTCGGAACGTACGGCAGATATACCAAGGAACAGGGTGCGGTTAAGCACATCGACCCCAGAACGGACAAGGAGGTTGACTGATTATGGCACTTTTCGAAGGATATGAGAGAAGAGAAAAGAAAATTTTAGGCGTGTTGAAAGAGTACGGCATTAAGTCGATTGAGGAATGCCGCGACATTTGCCTTTCCAAGGGCGTTGACTGCGACAAGATAGTTCGCGGCACCCAGCCCATCTGCTTTGAAAACGCCGTTTGGGCTTACACCGTAGGCGCGGCTATCGCAATCAAGAAGGGCTGCACCAAGGCTGCCGACGCGGCTGCGGCTATCGGTATCGGCTTGCAGGCTTTCTGCATTACCGGTTCGGTTGCGGAAAACAGAAAGGTCGGTTTAGGTCACGGTAACCTGGGCGCTATGCTCCTTTCCGAGGAGACCGATTGCTTCTGCTTCCTTGCAGGTCACGAAAGCTTTGCGGCTGCCGAGGGCGCGATTAAGATTGCAGAAAACGCAAACAAGGTCAGGGTTAAGCCCCTGCGCGTTATCTTAAACGGTCTGGGCAAGGACGCGGCTTATATCATTTCCAGAATTAACGGCTTTACCTACGTAAGGACCAAGTTCGACCCGTATACCGAGACGGTTAAGGTCGTTGACACCGTTGCTTTCTCCGACGGTCCCAGAGCGAAAGTTAAGTGCTACGGCGCGGACAACGTTCCCGAGGGCGTTGCGATTATGCAGCTTGAACACGTTACCGTTTCCATTACGGGTAACTCCACTAACCCCACCCGCTTCCAGCATCCCGTTGCGGGCACCTACAAGAAGTGGTGCTACGAGAACGGCGAGAAGTATTTCTCGGTTGCGTCCGGCGGCGGCACGGGCAGAACGCTTCACCCCGACAATATGGGCGCAGGTCCTTCGAGCTACGGTATGACCGACACGATGGGTCGTATGCATTCCGACGCGCAGTTCGCGGGTTCGTCCTCCGTTCCCGCTCACGTTGAAATGATGGGCTTAATCGGTATGGGCAACAACCCTATGGTCGGCGCAACGGTTGCCGTTGCAGTTGCCGTTCAGGAAGGCATGACGAAGTAATTTTAGTTAAATCAAAAATAAAAAAAGCGGTTTCTTCGGAAGCCGCTTTTTTAATGCTACGGTAACCATAGAGTTGAAGTGCCTTTCAGTTCAACATAAGTCCTCAATGTTGAACTGACTTTTTTATGTTAATTTTTCTCAAATGTTGAACTGAGGGCTCTCAGTTCAACATTTGCGCTAATGTATTAACAATTTATACATTAAAATTTAATGACAAATTGATTTCTCGAACAAAATCAATACAACCATAGGATTGATTAACAACTCAAAACAAAACATCTTTAATTTTTGCAATAGTTTCTTTACATTTTTGCATTGAGAGCTTCATTATTTTTGCGACTTCCAATAGGTCTTTTTCTGTAGGGTTACCTACACCGTTTACTGTCATCTCATGCTCAAATTTATCTTTAGTTTGCGTTATATCGTAGAACGGCGATAACTTGTATCCTTCCATATCTTCGTCGTAAAGAAATGCAAAGTTTTTGCCGTGGTCGTCTTTATTGCCATACAATATGTTAAAACACATTCTAACGAACGCTTCATTCATATCGCTTTGGTCAACGCAAATTCTTTGCACTACTTGCAACAAATGAATATAATCAAGATTTGGTATTCTATGCGTTGTTTCCAATAGCGAAGACAGAGAAATCATATGCACTCTTCCATCACTGTTACGGTCAAACCTCTTCGCTCCAAAATATCCCGAACAGATATTTGAGTCAAACAGCTTGCATTCATTTATGTGTAAGCCGCACTCTTTTGCAAGCATATTTGCTTTGTACTCTTTTTCACCGATATCTTGCGGGTCATAATGGCACGGAAATTTAACTATCCATTCTTCTCCGTTTATTTTAATATGTGCCTTTGGTCTTGCCCCTCCGCTAGAACCTCCGAGTTTATAAATCGTATCTAAGTTTTGATTATCCGTCTCATCGTTTAAAATTTGCTTAACTTCTTCCGCTATTTCGTCTAATTCAATTAAAGTATTGTCGTCAGTTTCAGATTGGCTAGGCTCATAAGTCAAGCCACCTAAGCCTTGACCACTGATTAAAGACAGCTTAGTAAGCGGCGAACGCCTGTCGGGATTTACTCCTCTCTTTGAAAGTATACGGCGAACAAGCAGTTCTCCCCACCCGTCCGGCAGAGAATCTGCAAATACACCATATAAGCCACCGAATGTATCTTTCTTATTAATAAAAATTTTTCTTTCAAGCGGCAACGAAAAAGGTGAAATATTAAAGCCGCCGTCTAACCAATATTCGTCATACTGAAAGCCTATATTTCCTTCAAGTTCTGCAAGATAACCGACGGTAGCCCCATTGTACTTGACTACTAATTTTTTAACGTCTCTAATCATAAATCATAGTCCTTCAAACTTTTTACCACAGTCATTTTAAAAACCAAATTAAACTCTTCCAAGCAATCAAGTGCATTTGAAATTTTTAAAAGAGAATTAAGCGAAATTTCGCCTATATTTTCAAACCGCCTAATCGACGCATAGCTTACGCCCGATTTATTTGCTAAATCTCTTTGCGATAGGTGCATTTTTTTACGCCGTAGCTTTTCCCGTTCAACAAGTTGTTCGGTTACAGATTGTATAGTTTGAATTTTAACAAAATCCGCAATATCAAATTTCTTTTCCATAGTGCCAATATTTTAGCAGTTTATTGGATTACTGTCAAGATATTAATAAAAT
>CAMWWA010000054.1 GCA_947177825.1 uncultured Clostridia bacterium | reverse complement strand
GGGCAAGGGCGGTATCAAGGTAAACGGCAATTCTGTCACTACCGCAATGCTCAAAAAAATAGCGGCGCATCTCGTTGATGTACACGGTCAAAGCGAGCATTTTTTTCTTTTAAGCGAAAATAATCAACTAAGCGTAATTGATTCGCTGTGCGGCAAAGAAATTGTTGCATTGAAAAATGAACTTGAAAGCTTGCTGGCAAAAAAGAAGGAGTATAATAACGCAATTCAGGCGCTTGGCGGAAGCGAGCAGGAACGAGCGCAAAGGCTGGATTTGCTTGCTTACCAAATAAACGAAATTGAAAGTGCGCATATCGAAATAGGCGAAGCTGAACGTTTAAAGGCTAAAAAGCGGCTGATTGATAATGCTGAAAAAGTAATTACTTGCATAAATGCGGTAAAAGAAATTCTGAGCGCGGACAACGGGTGTATAGACTTGCTTGCGACGGCAAGTAAGCAGTTGTCTTACATATCCGATATTGACGAACAGTACGCCGAAATAAGCGACAGACTGGATAACCTATCGATTGACGCTTCGGATTTAAATGAAACGGTTTCGGACATTGCCGATAACTTTTCTTTTGACGAGGACGAAGCCAGAACGATTGAAGAGAGGCTTACTCTATTAAAAGGGCTGACAAAAAAATACGGAGCCGACGAGGAAAGTATTCTCGGCTTTCTTGATACGGCTAAGTCGCAGTACGACAGTTTAAACGATGCTGCCGCCGAACTTGAAAGAATTAATAAGAGTCTTAAAGAACTTGACGACAAAATTTTTTGCATATGCGAAAAGCTTACCGAAATACGGAAAGCGCGCTGTAATAAGTTTTGTTCCGCAGTTGAGGAGCAGTTAAAATCGCTCAATATTGCAAACGCACGGTTCTACGTTGAATTTACACCTTACACCAAGCAGGATATAGCGGTAAGCGGTAGCGGAGCGGATAAAATCTGTTTTATGTTCTCGGCAAACAAGGGCGAACCTCCAAAACCGCTGAATAAGGTTATCAGCGGCGGAGAAATGAGCAGATTTATGCTTGCCGTCAAAACCCAGTTGAAGGGAGTTAACGGCATTTCAACCTATATCTTCGATGAAATCGATGCCGGTATAAGCGGTGTTACCGCGAAAACCGTAGCGGAAAAGTTTGTTTCGATAAGTAGCGATACGCAGATTATAGCCGTTTCACACTTGCCGCAGGTTTGCGCGGCGGCAAGCACACAATACCTTATATCTAAGAGCGATATCAATAACTCAAAGACCGTAACCGATATAAAAAAGCTGACCAGAGAAGAGCGCATAGAGGAAATAATCAGACTTACGGGAAGCATTGTGACGCAAGCGGCCAGGACGCATGCGGAGGAATTACTGGCACAATTCAATAACTAATTTAAGGCGAAATTAACGAAAAGTAATTCCGCCGAATATTTTGCTTTTTACTGCCCACAATATTTGTATGCTTTTATTTAAAAGGTTTACAAAATTATTGTTGGGCATAATTTGTTTGTTTGCTTTTGCGGGAGGTTTTCAGGCTTTACCCGCATTTGCGCAGACCGACGATTATCTTTACCTGGGCGGATTCCCCGCAGGTTTTGTTTTGAATACGCAGAACGTGGAGGTCATCGGGCTTTGCGACGTATTTACGGAGGGCGGAGCATGTTGCCCCGCGCGTGACAGCGGCATAAAGAGCGGCGACATTATAAAGAGTATAAACGGCATAGAAATTAAATCGGCAAGTCAGCTTACGCAGACTATTTCGGAAGATTTTGCAACGTATAACCTCTGCGTATCGAGAGGCGGCGAAATTCTCGATATCAATCTGACGCCTATAGCTGACAAGTCGTCCGGAAAAAAGAAGTTGGGTCTGCTCGTTAAAGACAGTATCAACGGTATAGGAACCATAACCTACATTGACAAGACCAATAATAAATTCGGCTCACTCGGTCATCCCGTAACCGACGAGAGCGGCAATCTCGTACCCATAAACGGAGGAAGCCTCTTTGGTTGCTCGATTTATGACGTTAAAAAAGGTTTAAGGGGTAATCCCGGGGAACTTAAAGGAATATTTGACAACGGAAATATGCTCGGCATAGTCAAGACAAATACCAGATGCGGTATTTTCGGAGATTTATCCAGCGACTTTGACGTTTCGAACCTCACAAAAGTGAAAAAGGGCAGCGTAAACGACGCGACTATGGGTAAGGCCTATATTTATTCAACTTTGAACGGTGACAAATGCTGTCAGTATGAAGTTAGCATCGTAAAGGTGGACTCAACAAATAAAGATAACAGAAATTACGTTTTGAAAATAAACGATAAAAACTTACTTGAAAGGTCCGGCGGAATAGTACAGGGAATGAGCGGAAGCCCCATAGTGCAGAACGGTAAGATAATCGGCGCCGTTACCCACGTATTTATCAACGACCCCACGAGGGGATACGGTATATCTATAGATAACATGACAAGTTCATATTAAGCGAATAATCCTCATATAATTGTATATGAGGATTTTCAATTGTAATAAGCTAAAATGGGACATACGATATTTAATTGCTTACGCAATAGTTATAATTGCCTCAATTATATGTGGCATAGTACTATTCAAACTCGGAAATATTAGCAGTTACGTCTTTCAATACGCTAATTCATACGTCTTCTATGTTTTCAATTTTCAAAACGGCTCGATTTTCTTTTCTCACTTTTTAAGCGAGCTGTTCTATTTGTACGTAATTTTTCTGTTAGCATATTTTACTAAACTGAAAATTATTGTATATCCGATTATATTTTTAAGAACTATTTTTACCGTTATTTACGTTGCAATGCTCTTTTCGTTTTTCGGTGCGGAAGGCATTATAGTTGCAATTATAGTTTTTATTCCCTCATACTTGTGCTCAATAGCATTTTTAATAATTTTGTGCGAACAGTGCAGGCAGATTTGCCGTCCGCTCGTATTTTTCTGCCCGGCAATCATAGCGCTCATTAACTCGGTAATTTTGCTTCTTTTGGTAAACGTTGTATTCAGAGTAATAGTGGTTATAGTATAATAGTTAATTTTTGTGGCAGAATAAGTAGTATGAAAAAATTAACTACTACAATACTATCGTTAAGCTTTTTGGCCTGCGCATCAGGCGTAATTTCAAATGCGAAGTCGGCATATGCTGACGAAACTGCTCTTACGCAAAATTGTAAGAGTGCATATCTGTGCGACTTTAATTCCGGCGAATGCATATATAAGGAAAACGAAACGGCAAGAATGCCTATCGCGAGCGTTTGCAAGGTTATGACTCTAACTTTGTGTTTCGACGCAATACAATCGGGAAAACTGTCGCTGGATGATAAAATTTCCGTAAGCGAACGCGCGGCAGGTATGGGCGGCTCCCAGGTTTTTCTGCAGACGGGGTTAACTTATCCGTTAAGCGATTTAATAAAGAGCATTATAGTTTGCTCCGCCAATGACAGCTGTGTTGCCGTGTCCGAAAGCATAAGCGGAAGCGAGGAAGGCTTTGTCGCGCTTATGAATAAAAGGGCGGAAGAGCTGGGATGCACCGATACCTTGTTTGCAAACTGTACCGGGCTTCCCAAGGAAACTCAGTATTCATGCGCTAAAGACGTTGCAATAATGTTCTCCAATCTTATAAAGAACGAGGAGTACTTCAAATACAGCAAAATCTGGCTTGAAGACTTCAATCATCCCGACAACAGAACGACGTCAATAACCAATACGAATAAGCTGATAAGAAAATACACCGCATGTGACGGCGGTAAGACCGGCTTTACCAACCAGGCAGGCTTCTGTCTTGCGTCTACCGCAAAAAAGGACAGTATGCGTCTGGTTTCCGTTGTGCTCGGCGCGAGCTCCAGCGATGACAGATTCAAGTCGGCAATGAACATGTTTGACTACGGTTTTGCAAACTATAAAAACAGAGTAATCCTAGATAAAGACGTCAATTTGAACGATAAATTTACCGTAGACTGCTCCAAAAAACAGGCAATAAGCGTAAAACCCGCACGTTCCAGCTACGTTTTCTCGGCCATAAATGCTACTCCTGAAATAGAGCGAAACGTAATTGCCTACGATATAAAAGCTCCCGTTAAAAAGGGCGACGTCGTAGGTAAAATCGAAGTCTACAAGGACGGAGTTTTATGCGATACCGTGGACCTGGTTGCCGCTGAAGATGCAGACAAGGCGACTTACGGTGACTTCTTCAAGAAAGTGGCACGGGGCTGGACGCTTTAACCAAAAATTATAACTTAAGTTATAAAAACTAATGTAATTGCTCAATTTTATTAAATATATTTGACTATTTTAGCGACCTTTGATAGAATTTATATATAATTTGTCAGAGGTCGTTTTTTATGAATACGAGAGATACTTTGAAAGCCAATGCGGCAGGACATCTGGAAATAGGCGGTTGCGACGCCCTGAACCTTGCAAAGGAGTACGGCACGCCGCTTTATGTTTACGACGAGGCCTATATCCGCTCCATGATGCGCGTATTCAAACGCACAATAGACGAAGAGTATAACGGCAACGGAAAAGTTCTATATGCCTCAAAGGCTTTTTCCTGCCTTGCTATGTACTGCATTGCAAAGGAAGAAGGTATAGGCTGCGACGCCGTTTCGGGCGGTGAGCTTTACACCGCACTCAAAGCCGGATTCAACGCCGAAAATATATACGTTCACGGCAACAATAAAACCTATACAGAGCTTTGCGAAGCCGTTGAGGCAGGCGTAGGCGGAATTGTAATAGATTCCTATCGCGAAGCGGATATTCTGAATAAAATCGCGAAAGAAAAAGGTATAAAACCGAAGGTTTTAATAAGAGTTAATCCCGGTATCGAGGCGCACACTCACGCTTTCGTACAGACGGCAAGAACCGATTCCAAGTTCGGTTTTTCCGCTGCCGACGGCACGGCGCTCGAATATACTAAACACGTTCTTTCTCTCGAAAACCTCAATTTGCAGGGCTATCACTGCCATATCGGCTCGCAGATTTTCGAAAAGCAGTCGTTTGTACTTGCCACTGAAAGGATGCTTGCGTTTATTTCCGCGGTAAAGGATGCAACCAAATTCGAAGCGTCGGTTTTGAATATCGGCGGCGGTTTCGGAATTTACTACACGGACGAGGACCCCAAGTTAAAAGAAGAGGACTACGCAAATTATCTCAAAGCGCTTATCGATACCGTTAAAACGAAGACGAATGAATACGGTTTGAATTTGCCTTATCTGCTTATAGAGCCGGGCAGGTCGATAGTCGGCGAAGCAGGCATAACGTTATACACCGTAGGTTCTATCAAGGACATTCCCGGCGTAAGAAAGTACGTTGCGATAGACGGCGGTATGTTTGAAAACCCCAGATATGCGCTTTACCAATCAAAATACACTGCGGTTAAAGCTTCCGACGTTAACGCTTTGAACGTTCAAAAAGTCAGCATTGCCGGAAAATGCTGTGAAAGCGGCGACCTGATAGGAGTAGATATTCCCTTGCCCGAAATAGAGAGCGGCGACGTTCTGGCGGTATTGTCAACGGGCGCTTATCATTATTCGATGGCTAGCAACTATAACAGGAATTTTATTCCGCAGGCAATTCTTGTCAAGGACGGAAAGTCGGAAGTCATTATCAAGAAACAGACCTATGAAGATTTGATAAGAAACGACGTTATTCCCGACAGTTTAAATAAATGATTGAAAAAATAATCGAACTTCTGGCAAGCGTAATTGCCGTAATTTTCGTCTTTGCGCCGCACGAATACGCACACGCCTTCGTTGCCTATAAAAACGGTGACCCGACGGCTAAAATGTGCGGCAGACTGACGCTCAACCCCATAAAACACATTGACCCTACGGGTTTTATAATGTGCGCGCTGGTCGGTTTCGGTTGGGCAAAGCCCGTGCCCGTCGACCCGTTTAATTTCCGCAATTATAAAAAAGGAATGTTTACGACGGCAATTGCGGGCGTGGTCGTCAATTACATAATAGCGTTTATCGCTTATCTCATTTACGTGATAATTTCACGGTATTTCTATCCCGTGGCGGCGGCAGGCGGCGCAGCGCTGGCATATTTCGAATACTTTCTGCGTTACTGTTTTTATCTGATTTTTGCATACGGTTTGTATTCGTTCGTATTCAATCTTTTACCGCTGTATCCGCTGGACGGTTTCCGCATAGTTCAGTCCTGTACACGCGAAGTTAACCCCGTACAGAAATTTCTTCGCACCTACGGTCAGATGATTCTGATTATATTGATAGTTGAAAGCTTCATTTGCGGAATAGTCGTTGACCGCGTACCCGATATAAGAGTTAAAATGATTGTGAATTACTTTGATATCTTAGGATACGTCGGGTGGTTTGCGGAAAATATTATAGGATTCCCCATAAAGGCGGCGTGGGGGTGGATTTTAAGAATATGAGCTTAGACCCTAAATACGAAAATTTTGAATCGGTTGTTGACTACGACACCGTCCTGGACGACTTTGAAGGTCCCCTCGATTTGCTGTTGCATTTAATCAATATTAACAAAATAAATATTGAGGACGTTTTCGTTTCCAAAGTAACCGAGCAGTTTCTGGACTATATCGATTATATGAAAACGCAGCCTAGCCGCGATGTAGATAAGGAAAGTGAATACCTTGCAATGGCGGCGCAGATAATCTATATCAAGTCAAAATCGCTCGTTCCGCCCGTTGAAATAGACGGTGAGGAAATAGGCGGCGCCGACGAGGAACAGCAGGAGCTTATCGAACAGCTTAAACAGCGTGAATTCGAGCTTATAAAGGAACAGACGCCTAAGCTTAAGGACCTGGAAACGATAGGATACTATTACAAGGACCCCGACAAAGAAATAAGCAAAGTTAAAGTCGTATATAAAGATTTCAACGTAGACGCACTTTTAAAAGCTTTTGCCAATCTGATGCTCAGAAACGAGAGCATGCAGCGCGAGAAAGACAACGTAAAGGAAATTCCCAAAGACGAGTACACCGTTCAGGACAGAGTTGTCAGAATTAAGGAAAAGCTTATTGAAAAAGAGGAATTCGATTTCGAGGAGCTGTTCGTCAGCTATACGAGGAACGAAGTTATAACCACTTTCCAGGCGCTTTTGGAAATGCTTAAATTCCAGTTCCTCATGGTTGAGCAGGCGGAAACTTTCAGTAGTATAAAAATCAAACGTAATCCCGACGCGGATTTAAAGGACGTTACCAATGAGCAATTTGACGAATATAATTGAGGGAATAGTTTTTGCTTCGGGTGAGGCGGTGCCCGTTAAGTACATAGTTGAAAAACTGAACTGTTCATTGAAAGAAGTCAACGCAGGTATAGCCGAATTGAAGGAAAAATACGGCGGTGAGTGCGGCATACATCTTCTTACCTTTAACGGCAAAATTCAGTTTGCAACCAATCCCGACTATAAACAGCAGATTTCCGACGTGCTCACGCCCATAAAAGAGAAAGAATTCACAAAGACCATTTTGGAGTGCGCGGCGATCCTTGCCTACAAGCAACCGGTCACCAAGGGCGAGTTGGAGGAAATAAGGCAGGTGAACTGCGACTACGCAATTCATACTCTTTTGGAATTGGGAATGATAGAGCCGTGCGGTAAAAAGGACACCGTGGGCAAGCCCATTCTTTATATGACTACGGACAACTTCTTAAAGCGGTTCAAACTCAATTCCATCGACGAATTGCCCGATTACGAACAGCTTATGGCGCAGATTGCCGAGCTTAACGACACGATTTTGCGTGAAGAAGAAGGCGGTAATTATCTGTATCATAAGGATGAATACACC
>CAMWWA010000053.1 GCA_947177825.1 uncultured Clostridia bacterium | reverse complement strand
TTCGGGCTTAAGTATTACTTTCACCGTGACGGAAGCGGGTGTCTATATAATAGATTGTCCCAGTGGAGTAACGGGAAGAGCAGCCAGAATTTTCTCGATTCAAATGGTTGACAAGACTTAATTTTAATATAATAGGTGTAAGCCCCTCGGCGCAAATGCGCCGAGGGGCTTTTTTCGTTGCAAAAAATCGTGCGTTCAAACGCATATCGGCGCGAACGCATATGCGCCGTAACTTTTATGTAGCGCGCCGCATATTATGGGGGTAAATGCGGTTTTTTGCATATGCGCGGGAGGTGGTATGACGGGTAAATACTTCGGGACGGACGGTTTTCGCGGTTGCGCGGGCGACAGTATAACCAGCGTGCACGCGTTTAAAGTGGGCAGATTTCTCGGCTGGTATTACACCGCAAAGGGCGGCAGATGCCGCGTGGTTATCGGCAAGGATACGCGCCTTTCTTCCTATACTTTGGAATACGCGCTTGCCGCGGGCGTTACCGCTTCGGGCGGCGACGCCTACATAATGCACGTAACCACAACGCCTTCTATATCCTTCGTCACGCGGTGCGAAGGTTTCGACTGCGGAGTAATGATTTCGGCAAGCCACAATTCGTTCGGCGATAACGGCATAAAGCTTATAAATTCGCGCGGCGAAAAGATGGAGCGCGGCGTTTTAAACCTTATCGAGGATTATATAGACGGCAAGCTTTTTATAGGCGGCGAGCCGTTTACCGTGCCCTTTGCCAGGGGCGACAAAATCGGGCGGACGGTGGACTACGTTGCCGGCAGAAACCGCTATACGGGGCACCTTATTTCGCTTTCGACGTGTTCCTACAAGGGCATCAAGGTCGGGCTGGACTGCGCCAACGGCAGCGGCTATAAAATCGCGCGGAGCGTGTTCGACGCGCTGGGCGCAACGGTCTACGCAATCGGCGATAATCCCAACGGAATTAACGTCAACGACGGGTGCGGCTCGACCTCGCCCCAGGCGCTTGCAAGGGCTGTTAAAGTCAACGCGCTGGACGCGGGCTTTGCCTTTGACGGCGACGCTGACCGCTGCATATGCGTGGACGAACGCGGAAAAATTGTCGACGGCGACGGTATTTTGTATATCGCCGCAAAGTTTTTGAAGGAAAAGGGCGAACTGCTCGGCGACAGAATCGTGGCAACGGTTATGAGCAACGGCGGACTTAAGGAAAGCCTTGCCGCCGAGGGAATTGCCGTTGAGGAGTGCGCCGTGGGCGACAGCTTCGTTTACGCAAAGATGTGCGAAAGCGGCGCGGTGCTGGGCGGCGAGCAGTCGGGGCACGTCATATTCGGCAAGCTTGAAAACACGGGCGACGGACTGGTGACGGCTATTATGATTATGGAAGCTATGGTCGAGCGCGGCGTAAAGCTTTCCGAACTGTTGCAGGGCTTTTACAAAAAGCCGCAGCTGACGGTTAACGTGCGCGTTCGGGATAAAGTTGCCGCGGTAAAAAGTGCGGCGGTGGTTGCGGCGGTGGGGCGTGCGGAAAGAGAGCTTGGCGCGCGCGGACGGCTGATAGTGCGCCCGTCGGGTACGGAAGAGGTCGTAAGAATAACGGTGGAAGCGCCCGGACAGGAAGAGTGCGGACGGATATGCAGAGAGCTTGAAAACGCCCTTTTGTCGGGCGAGGGGGAATAGGTATGTGCGGAATTATCGGTGTGGCTAAAAAGCGCGGCAACGCGGTTGCGGAAGTGCTGGAGGGGTTGAAGCGGCTGGAATACCGCGGTTACGATTCTGCGGGGCTGTCCGTTTTGAGCGGCGGCGAAATTGCAACCGTCAAGCGCGGCGGAAGGGTGAGCGGCTTGGAAGAGGGCGCGGCGGCGCTTTCGGGCGGCGTGGCTATCGGGCATACGCGCTGGGCGACTCACGGCGAGCCCTCCGACAAAAACGCCCATCCGCATAATTCGGGCGCGTTTTCTATCGTACATAACGGCATAATTGAAAACTTTGCCGAGCTTAAAGCCGAGCTGCTTGCGGAGGGAGCGGAATTTTTATCCCAAACGGACAGCGAGGTAATAGTTAAGCTGATTGACAAATATTATAAGGGTGACGCTTTAAGCGCGGTGGCAAAGGCGGTGGAGCGGCTGAAAGGCTCCTACGCGCTGGCGGTGCTTTGCAGGGGCTTTGACGGGATAATCGCCGTCAAATATAAAAGCCCCGTCGTCGTAGGTTTTTCGGATAGCGGCGTAACGCTGTGCAGCGACGTGCCGGCTCTCCCTGCGGAGGTCACTTCGGTCTGCGTGCCCGAGGACGGCGACTTTGCGGTAATAACAGCGCAGTCGGCGCGTTTCTACAACTCGTCGCTATCGCCCGTAATGCGCGTTCGCCGCCCGGTATTCCTCGACCAATTCAATTCGGGAACGGGCAGTTACGCGCACTATATGATTAAGGAAATACACGAAACCCAGCGCACCGTGCGCGAAACGTGCGAGGGGTTTTTCAGGACGGTGGACGTCAAGCGGCTGTCAGAATACGTGCGCGGCGCGGACAGAATTATTATGACGGGGTGCGGCACGGCTTACAACGCCGGGCTTGCCGCAAGGCGCTTCTTTTCGGACAGGTGCGGCGTGTTCTGCCAGGTTGAAATCGCAAGCGAGCTGCGCTATTCCATTCCGCGCGTAACGCCTGCAACGCTGGTGCTTGCCATAAGTCAGAGCGGCGAAACGGCGGACACGGTGGAGGCGGTGCAGGAGCTGAAGAAAGCGGGGGCGCGCGTGGTTGCCGTGACCAACTGCGGATATTCGGCAATAACGCGCGTGGCGCATATGGTAGTGCCCGTATGCGCAGGTGCGGAAGTGTGCGTGGCTGCAACCAAGAGCTACACTGGGCAGCTTGCCGCGCTGTATCTCATTTCCAAACTGTCGTGCGATGTCTTTGACGCGCAGTCCGAATTGCTTTCGGTCTGCCCGATGATAGGCGAGGTTTTAAAGGGCGCCAAACGTGCGGAGGAAATCGCCTCGCTGTGCGCTCAGTCCAAAGCGGTGTTCTTTTTAGGTAGGGGGATTGACTACGCCGTAGCGGTGGAAGCTTCGCTTAAACTCAAAGAGGTTTCCTACGTGTTCAGCGACGGATATCCCGCGGGCGAACTGAAGCACGGCACGCTTGCCCTGGTGGACGAAAATACGCTAAGCGTGTTCGTTATATGCGACGAGGCGCTTGCCGAAAAGTGCCTTAATGCGGCAAGCCAGATTGCCTCGCGCAAGGGTAAGGTCGCGGTGATAACCTGCTTGGACGGCGTTGCCGAAAAGCTGAAGGATACGGCAACCGTCTGGAAAATTCCAGATAGTCCGTTAAATCTTTCGCCGTTCTCTTCGTCGGTGGCGCTGCAGCTGGTTGCCTACCACACCGCAATAATTTTAGGGCGCGACCCCGATAAGCCGCGCAATCTTGCCAAGTCGGTCACGGTTGAATAAACCGCGCACCTATATATAAAAAGCCGCGCGGCATATTCTGCCGCGCGGCTCTCGCTTTATTCCAAATATTTTTGTTTCATTGTTTCTACGTCTTGGTCGGTGACGCCGAGCACCTGTTTGCAATAATTATTTATACTGCCGTATTGCTCCTTGACGGCGTTCATTGCCGACGTTAAAAACTGCGGCTTGACGTCCATAAAAGCTTTTAAAAGTTTTTTCAACCTGAACGCGCAGGGGACGAGTGCAAGCCCGAACTTGTTGCGTAGAAATTTGCCGCGCAGGAAGCGGCTGGACGCCATATAGTCGGCAAGTATTACCTCCTCGCTCACGCCCAGAAGGGACTCTATCAGCATAGCGACGATTCCTGCTCTGTCCTTGCCGCTGCTGCAATGCCAAAGTATGGTGCCGTCGTTGTCTATAACCAGTCTCAACAACGACTTTAGGTGTTGCCGGGGCTCCTCGCTGAGCAGAATAGAACGGTACATCTGCTCCATATAGTTTTCGCCCGTGCCGAACTCCGATTTGATGCGCTTGGATTCGACTGCCATAGTATACCGCATACTCTTTTCGCGCGTAATACCGGGCGTCGCGGTGCACAGAAGGGGGAGATGCACGTAATTCACTCCCTCCCAAATAGTGTCGGGGTACTCCTCGATTTCGGTAAAAATGCGCAGGTCTACGACGGTGGTTACGCCAAGCTTTTTAAGCTTGTCCACCGTTTTTTGGGGTAATTTATAAAGCTTACCGCTGCGGATAAGCTTTCCGTGTTTAATCTTGCGCCCGTCAGCCGTGGGCAGACCGCCCGAATCGCGGGTATTGGAAAGCTTTTTCGCCTGCATTTTCCTTACGTGCACGTGCATACGGTGAGTATAACATATTTTTAAAATACCGTCAAGCGCAGAAAATTAGGGGTTTTGCGCGATAAAAATCTTATTTTAAGTAAAAAAAATCGTGCGCAAAATGTTTAAGAAGGGCAAAGAAGCTTTATATAAATAATGTAAGCAGAAAAATCACAGGATAATTTAAGGAAACCCGTCATGGCAAAGAAAGAGGAAAAGAAAGAAACGGAAGAGCTGAAAGAGCAGGAAACCCCGACCGGAGAGACCGCGCAGGCGCAGGAGGCGGACGGCGAGCTTTTGAAGGCGGTTGCCGCAGCGGAGGACTACAAACGCAAGTGGTACGCCGTTTCCGCAGAGTACGACAACTACCGCAAGCGCACGCAGATGCAGGCTTCGCAGGCTTACCAGGACGGCAAGGCGGAGGCGATTTTGAAGCTGTTGCCCGTAGCCGATACGTTCGGATACGCTTACGACGGCGCAACGGACGAAAAGACCAAGGCGGGTATCGACAAGATAGTAAAGAATTTCGTCAACATTTTGCAGTCGCTGGGCGTTGAGGAAATTCCCGTAAAGGCTGGCGACAAGTTCGACGAAAGCGTTGCCGAAGCGGTGCTGAATATGCCTGCGGAGGACGGAGAGGAAGCAAACGTCGTTAAGGCTGTTCTGAAAAAAGGATACAGACGGGAAGGAAAGGTTATCCGCTTTGCGCAGGTAACGGTAACCGTTTAATATAAAAAAGATTTTGCGAAAAAAGGAGATATTAAAATGGGAAAGGTAATAGGTATTGACTTGGGAACTACCAACTCGTGCGTAGCGGTCATGGAAGGCGGCGAGCCCGTCGTTATAGCCAACAGTGAAGGCAGCAGAACTACGCCCTCGGTCGTATCGTTCAAGGCGGACGGTACGCGTATAGTCGGACAGGCGGCAAAGAGACTTGCCGTAGCTCAGCCCGACAAGACGGTTATTTCCATCAAAAGACATATGGGCGAGGCTTACAAGGTAAACATCGAAAAGGGATATTCCCCCCAGGAAATTTCCGCAATGGTGCTTGCCAAGCTTAAGGCGGACGCGGAAAGCTATATCGGCAGCAAGGTTACCGACGCGGTTATCACCTGCCCCGCATACTTCAACGATTCGCAGCGCCAGGCAACCAAGGACGCGGGCAAGATTGCGGGACTCAACGTTCTGCGTATAATTAACGAGCCCACGGCGGCGGCGCTTGCTTACGGACTCGATAAGCAGGAAGGCACGCAGAAGGTTATGATTTACGACCTCGGCGGCGGCACGTTCGACGTTTCCATTCTGGAAATCGGCGACGGCGTATTCGAAGTGCTTGCAACCAACGGCGACACGCACCTCGGCGGCGACGACTTCGACAACAAAATTATCGACTTCCTCGTAGAGACCTTCAAAAAGGATACGGGCGTAGACCTTTCCAAGGACAAGATGGCTATGCAGAGGCTTAAGGAGGCTGCCGAGAAGGCGAAAATCGAGCTTTCGGGTATGAGCAGCACCAACATCAACCTGCCCTTCATTACGGTGGTAGACGGCGCTCCCCAGCACCTCGATATCGACCTTTCCAAGCAGAAGTTCGACAGCCTGACCTCCGACCTCGTGGAGAGGACGGTGGAGCCCATGAAGAAGGCTATGCAGGACGCAGGTCTTTCCTATTCGGATATCAGCAAGGTGATTATGGTCGGCGGTTCTACGCGTATCCCCGCCGTATACGACAAGGTTCAGAAGGTCAGCGGCAAGGAGCCCTTCAAGGGCATCAACCCCGACGAATGCGTTGCCATCGGCGCGGCTATTCAGGGCGGCGTTTTGAGCGGCGAGGTTAAGGACGTTCTTCTTCTGGACGTTATGCCTCTGACGCTCGGCATCGAAACCCTGGGCGGCGTATCCACGCCCCTCATCGAAAGAAATACGACAATCCCCGTAAAGAAGAGCCAGGTGTTCTCCACGGCGGCGGATAACCAGCCCGGCGTTGAAATCAACGTTTTGCAGGGCGAAAGAAAATTTGCACGCGACAACAAGTCGCTTGGCAAGTTTATGCTTAACGACATTCCTCCCGCACCGCGCGGCGTGCCCCAGATTGAGGTCACCTTCGACGTGGACGCGAACGGCATAGTAAACGTAACCGCAAAGGATTTGGGCACGGGCAAGAGCCAGAATATAACCATTACGGCTTCCACCAATCTTTCCGACGAGGAAATAGACAAGGCGGTTAAGGACGCGGAAAGATACGCCGAAGAGGACAAGAAGCGCAAGGAAGAGATTGACAACAAGAACAACCTCGAAGGTATGATTGACAGTCTTGAAAAGACGGTTAAGGAAGCGGGCGACAAGCTTTCCGACGACGACAAGAAGACCATTGAGGACGCGGTTTCAAGCGCCAAGACCGAGCTTGCAAGCGGCGACAACCAGAGAATCAAAGCCGCATACGACAAGCTGCAGCAGGACGTTCAGCCCGTAATCGCCAGAATGTACCAGCAGGCGCAGGGACAGAACCCCGGCGCAGGCAGCGACGATGACGACACTGACTTCAAACAGCATAATTAAAAGTTAAAGATTAAACGTTTAACAGCGCACGCTTAAGGCGTGCGCTGTAAGCGGTTACACCGTACATATGCCACAAATAAAATAATAAATAATAAAAACGTAGCAAGCAAAACCACGCTTTTGCGCAGCGCGACCCAATTTGCGAATACATTCGCCTGAGTAGGTGAATTTTTGCGATTTCTGATAATATGAGTGCTATCATAAAATCGCAAAAAGAGGGCAACGCCCTAAATTCGCAGAAACTATTTCGCGTCGCCAGCGAAAGAGTTTTGCGAGAGAGAAAGATTATGGCAGACAAGAAAAATTACTACGACGTGCTCGGCGTGCAGAGAAACGCAACGCCCGACCAGATTAAGTCGGCTTACCGCAAGCTTGCAAAGCAGTATCACCCCGATTTCCACCCCGGCGACGCGGCTTGTGCGGAAAAGTTCAAGGAGATAAACGAGGCCAACGAAACGCTTTCGGACGAGAACAAGCGCAAGCAATACGACTTCGAGCTCGACCACCCCGGCATGGGCGGTATGGGCGGCGCAGGCGGAATGGGAGGCATGAGCGGCTTCGAGGACATAATATCCTCTATGTTCGGCGGCTTCGGCGGTTTTGGCGGCAGACAGAGCGCGCCTTCCCGTTCGCGCGGAGCGGATATCGAGCAGACAATCCGTCTTTCCTTCCTGGACGCAATAAAGGGGTGCAGCAAGGACATAAGCTATATGCGCAACGAGCCCTGCAAATCGTGCTCTGGCACGGGCGCAAAGAACGGCACCGCGTTTACAAACTGCCCCAAGTGCGGCGGTTCGGGAAGAATCAAATATCAGCAGGATACCATTTTCGGGCGCACGATACAGGTGGGCGCCTGCCCCGATTGTAACGGCACGGGCAAGAAGATTACCGACCGTTGCCCCGACTGCAAGGGCGCGGGCTATACGCGCAAACAGACCTCGTTTACGGTTAAAATCCCCGCAGGCGTGGAC
>CAMWWA010000052.1 GCA_947177825.1 uncultured Clostridia bacterium | reverse complement strand
GTCATTTACTTCATTGTAAACTCCTTCGGGTTTTCCTCACGCTCCTTGTCTTGCTCGCTTCTGACCCGAGGGATTAAATTGGTATAAAAATTATAATTTTTCAAGCGGCATAATCTTGCAATTACGCCGCTTTTATGTTACAATGAATTATATTATACTTACAGTTGTAAATTAACCGGAGATAAAGTTATGACAAAGTACATTTTCGTTACGGGCGGCGTTGTTTCGGGCTTGGGTAAGGGCATTACCGCGGCATCGCTCGGCAGGCTTTTAAAGTGCAGGGGCTATAAGGTTGCTTCGCAGAAGCTCGACCCCTATATCAATATCGACCCCGGCACCATGAGCCCCTTTCAGCACGGTGAAGTTTTCGTCACCGACGACGGCGCGGAAACCGACCTCGACCTCGGTCACTACGAAAGGTTCATTGACGAAAATCTGAACAAGTACTCCAACCTTACCACGGGCAAGGTGTACTGGAACGTTCTCAACAAGGAAAGAAACGGCGAGTACCTGGGACAGACCGTCCAGATTATTCCGCACATCACCAACGAGATTAAGTCGTTCATTTACAACGTGGGCAAGACCACGGGCGCGGACGTCGTTATAACCGAAATCGGCGGCACGATTGGAGATATCGAAAGCCAGCCCTTTATCGAGGCTATCCGTCAGGTTGCGCGCGAGGTTGGCAGGGACAATTGCTGCTTTATTCACGTAACGCTCGTTCCCTACATTTCGGGCTCGGAAGAGTTCAAGTCCAAGCCCACCCAGCACTCCGTAAAGGAATTGCAGGGTATGGGTATCAACCCCGACATAATTATTCCGCGCGTCGACGCGCCCATGCCCAAGGACGTCCGCGACAAAATTGCAATGTTCTGCAACGTGGAGCCCGAGTGCTGCATAGAAAATCTGACTATGCCCGTGCTCTACCAGTGCCCTATAATGCTGGAAAAGAGCAACTTTTCCGAAATCGTCTGCAAGCGTCTGCAGCTTGACCCCCGCGTAATCGACCTTACCGAGTGGAACAAGATGATACAAAGAATCAACGGGCGCGACAAGACTGTTAAAATCGCGCTGTGCGGCAAGTACGTTCAGCTGCACGACGCCTATCTTTCGGTTGCGGAGGCGCTTGCCCACGCAGGCTACGAAAACGGCGCGAAGGTTGAAATTAAGTGGGTGGATACCGAAACGCTTACGCACAAGAACGAGGACGAGGTTCTGGGCGGCGTTGACGGCATAATAGTTCCCGGCGGCTTCGGCACGCGCGGCGTGGAGGGTATGCTTATCTGCGCCGAATATTCGCGCAAGCACAACCTGCCCTATTTCGGCATATGTCTGGGCATGCAGACGGCGGTTATCGAGTACGCGCGCAACGTGCTCGGCTATAAGGACGCGCATTCGTCGGAGTTCAACCCCGATTCGAAGCACCCCGTAATCGACCTTATGCCCGACCAGTACGGCGTGAAGATGGGCGGCACTATGCGCCTGGGCGCGTACCCCTGCAAGGTCATCGGCGATATTATGAAGACCTCCTACGGCGAGGACACTATTTCCGAACGTCACCGCCACAGATACGAATTCAACAACGACTACCGCGCTGAGATTGAAAAGGCGGGTATGAAGATTGCCGGCACCTCGCCCGACGGCACCCTGGTTGAGGCGGTGGAAATTCCCTCGCTCGACTTCTTTATAGGCGTGCAGTTTCATCCCGAGTTCAAGTCGCGTCCCCAGTCGGCGCACCCCATTTTCAGGGAATTCATTAAGGCTTCTGTTAAATACTCGCAGAGCAAATAACGCTCCGCTTATAAGCTTCGCAATACTGTGTCGCGCTGCGGCAACCCTCAGTCATTTACTTCACTGTAAACTCCTTTGGGTTATCCTCGCGCTCCTTGTCTTGCTTGCTTCTAAACGGAGGGATAGAAGGAAAAATATAAAAATGAAATTCAATTCCGATTTTAAAAACATAGCCGAAAATTATCTGTTTGCGGAGGTTGCGGACAGGGCGAGCAAATACGCCGCCGCGCACCCCGACCAAAAGGTTTTAAAGCTCGGCATAGGCGACGTAACCCTGCCCATTGCGCCTGCGGTAACCGCGGCAATGCACGGTGCTGTGGACGAGATGGCAAGGAAGGAAACCTTCCGCGGCTACGGCCCCTACGAAGGCTACGGCTTCCTGCGTGAGTGCATAAGAAGCTACTACGACGAGATGGACGTGGAGCTTGACGCGGACGAGATTTTCGTTTCGGATGGCGCGAAGAGCGACCTGGGCAATATCCTCGACATATTCGCCAAGGACAACACTATTCTCATTCCCGACCCCGTATATCCCGTATACGTGGATACCAACATTATGGCGGGGCGCAAGATAGTGTTCGCCGACGCCAACGAGAGCAACGGCTTTTTGCCCATGCCTGACTATAACGTGGACGCGGACGTCATTTACATATGCTCGCCCAACAACCCCACGGGCGCGGCGTATTCTGTTGCGCAGCTTGAAGAATGGGTTAAATACGCGCTTGAAAAGGACGCGGTTATTTTATACGACGCGGCTTACGAAAGCTTTATAACCGACAAGAGCGCGGCGCGCTCCATTTACCTTGTAAAGGGGGCGAAGAAGTGCGCGATTGAGATTTGCTCGCTTTCCAAGACGGCAGGCTTTACGGGTACGCGCTGCGGCTACACGGTTATTCCCCACGCGCTTGCAAGGGACGGATATTCGGCAAACAATCTGTGGTTCAGAAGGCAGGCGACAAAATTCAACGGCGTGCCTTACGTTATTCAGCGCGGCGCGGCTGCGGTGTTCACGCCCGACGGTCGCAAGCAGATTAAGCAGAATCTTGCCGTATACCAGCGCAACGCCGCAAAGATTGCCGGCTGTATGGACGAGCTGGGCATATGGTACACGGGCGGCAAAAATTCCCCCTATATCTGGCTGAAATGTCCTAACGGTATGGGCAGCTGGGAATTCTTCGATTATCTTTTGAACAACGCGCAGGTCGTCGGCACACCCGGCGCCGGCTTCGGCAAGAACGGCGAAGGCTTTTTCCGCCTTACGGCGTTCGGCAGCGAAGAAACCACCCAAGAAGCAGTAGAAAGGATAAAAAAACTTTTAACGGTATAAATTTATGGCGGAAAATGAAAGACAAAGAGGCTTAGGCGTACTTTGCCACATATCCTCGTTACCCAACGAGTACGGCATAGGTTCGCTCGGCAAGGAAGCTTACGAGTTTGTTGACCTCTTAAAAAAGAGCAACGTCAAGTACTGGCAGATTTTGCCCCTGCAGCAGACGGGCTACGGCGATTCGCCCTATCAGTCGGTTTGCTGTTCTTCGGGCAACCCCTATTTTATCGATTTGGAAAACCTTAGAAAGCAGGGACTTTTAGACGACGAGGAGCTGGAGAGCGCCAAAATGCCCGCAGGCGATATCGACTACGCGGAGCTTTACGAAAAGAGATACGCGCTTTTAAGGCGCGCATATGCGCGTTACAACATACGCGACGAGAAGTTTATCGAGTTTATCGAGAGCGGTGAGTTCGAGGACTACGCGCTGTTTATGTCTTTAAAGGCGCGCTACGGGGGCACCTTCAATCACTTCCCCGACGCGTATAAGTACAAGGAGCATCTGGCGGTGTACGAATTCCGTAACGCCGTTTACCGCTCCGAATACTGCTTCTGGTTGTTTTTGCAGTACCAGTTCAAATTGCAGTGGAGCAAGCTTAAGGAATACGCCAACTCCAACGGCATAAAGATTATCGGCGATATTCCGCTGTACGTCGCATACGATTCGTCCGATATATGGGCGCGGTCGGAGCTGTTCCAGCTTGACGAGGATTTGAAGCCCGTAAAGGTTGCGGGCGTTCCTCCCGATTATTTTTCCAAGCACGGTCAGCTTTGGGGCAATCCCCTTTACAACTGGGACGCGATGCGCGCCGAAAATTACGACTGGTGGCTGGAACGTATAGAAAAGGCAAAGCAGATGTACGACGTTATCCGCATAGACCATTTCCGCGGATTCGACCGTTACTATGCAATCCCTGCGGACGCCTATAACGCCGTTTCGGGCGAGTGGGAGCAGGGGCCCGGCGCGGAGCTTTTCGAAGAGGTGAAAAAGCACCTGGGCGACGTCGAGATAATCGCCGAGGATTTGGGCGTTCTGGACGAGGGCGTGGTGGAGCTGCGCGAAGGCTGCGGCTTCCCCGGTATGAACGTTTTAATGTTCGCTTTCGACGGCACCGAAGAGAACGCGTATCTTCCTGCAAATATCGTAGAAAATTCCGTGACGTATACGGGCACGCACGACAACGACACCGCGCTGGGCTTCGTGCAGGCTATGGACGAGGAGCAGTTCAAGGATTTCAGAAAACAGCTCCGCACCGCCGTCAAAGGCGAGGGCGCTTACGAGCCGATAGTCGATAAGAAGGACGCGGTTAAAGCACTGTGCGTGTGCGCGGCTCATACGAAGTCTTACCTGACGGTATTGCCTATTCAGGATATACTGTGCCTGGATAATTCCGCGCGTATGAACGTGCCTTCCACGGCGGCAGGCAACTGGCGCTTCCGTCTGACCGGAATGCCCGGCCGCAACGCAATGGCGGAGTTGAAGAAGCTCATTAAGGACAGCGGCAGAAATTAAATATTAAAATAATCGAAAGCCCCGAGTGCAATATACTCGGGGCTTTTACTGTTCACATTTGCCGCTTGAATATGCGCACGCATAGCACGGTCATATCGTCGGGCGTGCCCTGCACGCGCTCCTTTGCGGCGGCAAGAATTTTTTCCGCAAGGTTCTGCGGATTGAGCGGCTTTAAGGTCTGCAAAAAGTCGTACAGGTCGGAAACGCCGTTGAATGCCGAGGTCACGCCGTCGCTCATAAACGTAACTATATCGTTGTTTTTAAGCTGTTCCTTGCAGGTGGTGGGGTGCAGACTGTCTAAAATTCCCAGGGGAAGCGAGTGGCTTTCCAGCACCTTGATTTCGCCCTTGCGCACGATTATGCCGACGGGCGAGCCTATCTTTATGAAGGAGGCGGTCAGTGTGTTCAAATCGATTGCGGCGGCGTCTATGCAGGTAAAACGCTCGTCACGGTTAAAGCACAGCAGCTTGTTTATGGTGTCAAGCACGATGTCCGTGGGTATTTCGGAGCGGTAGAAAGCTTCTATAAGCGAGATGGCGGTGGTGGAAACCTTGCGCGCGTATTCGCCGCTTCCCATACCGTCGGACAGCGCCATTAAAAAGGAGTGCTCGTTAATCTTGATTACGGAGTGCGTGTCGCCCGAAACGCGCTCGTTGTCCTTTACGGCAAACGCCACGCCAAACGCCGCGTCGTATTTGGGCGGCTCGACCAGAAGGTACGCGGTCTTCTGCCCGTCGTACACAGTCTTGTCTTTAAGCATAAGCTTCAAGCCCGTCACGCTCTCCACGGTCCTTTTTATAGGGTTGAAGTTTTTGCAGTCGACAATCGTCAGGCTTATTTCCTTGTTCGCCTGTCCGCGCATACGTATTTCGGGGCAGGAAACGCCGTTTGCGGCAAGGGTGTCGCCAATCTTCTTTTCCATTGCGGAAAAGTCGTCGCTTTCGCGGCAGAACTCCACGGCGCGCCCTTTCAGTACTTCGGCAATGCCGCGCGCCTGCCCTGCAAGCAGCTTGCGTCCGCTCTTTGCGTTCTCCGCCTCCAGCGTCATTTTGCGGTACTCGTATAAGAGGCGGTTGACCGTTTCTATAAGGTTGGCGGGGTCGCTGCAATTCAGAGTTATGTCGGAGGACAGGTCGACAAAGCTGACCTTGCCCTTTAAGCACCCCGCTTCTATCAGGGAGGAATAGCCGCGGTAGACCTTGGTGTGCGCGCAGGCTTCCTTCTTTTTACAGTTTGTGCACATGCTCTGTTTGGTTTCGGCAAGCATACGCCTTTTCATTGCGCCGTCGTCGGGACCGTCGTCAAGCGCAACGAACGCGCTCTCTATTTCGCGGAACACCTCGCTCATTCTGTAAAGCTTTTCGGACACGTATTCCTTATATCGTTCCTCGTCGGTGCGCGGCAGAACCTTTTTAACAGCCAGCAGGTTGCGCATATTATCCACGCTCTTCTGCGGCGGAAGGACGGGGAGTATGCAGCAGAGAAAGAGTATGAGCGCATATATGACCGCGGAGGCGACGCCCTGCGTAAACGCGCCCGTCAGATACAGATAGCCCGCGCCCCCGAAAAGCGCCGCGACGACGGGCGCAAATCTGCCCAGCTCGGCAAACGCGAGAGCTATTATGGAAATTATAACGAACGCCGTTACGTGCCCGAAGCTCAGCCCCGCAATTGCGCAGGGAACGGACAGCACGCAGGCTACGATGACCGCCGCGGGGCTTTTGGTCAGCCGCACGGCAAACGCCGTCAGTCCGGCGCCTATACATACGTAGGCGTATATGCCTGCGAGATTGCAAATTCCCACGCCTGCCACGATACATACCACCGAAATGCATATGAGCTCGTCAGCACGCAATCTGCACCTGTACAGGCGGAACAGCAGCGAGTATACGCAGCGGAACGCGAAAAAGGTGAACACGGTTACCGCAACCGCGGCAATCGACTTCAATACGTAGGGGTTGTCGGTTACGTAAATATTGTCGATTCCCTGCCAGCGCGAAAAGGCGATAAACGGCGCCAGGGAGAGGAGTACGTATACGATACTCTCGAAGCGGATTTTTTTGCGCGTCCTTCTGTAAATAAAGGTAATCGCCGTCAGAAAGCCGCACTCGAAAATGCTTAAAAGCATTGTTATCCAGTCCAGCGTCACTATGGACGAAAGGGCGTAAAGTACGGGCGTGGCTATTATGTTGGTGCCGCATACCAGCATAGAAAAACACAGCCCCAGCCCGAACGGCACTTTGGGCAACGCGTAGTTGAGTGCGACCAGGGCAAGGGCGTATATTGCGTACATTGATACGGTTTTTAAGTTGGGTTTAACGTGCATAACCGCATTATATAATGCGTGCGCGCGCGTAATTTGTCTGTGTGTGGTTTATTTTGTTGTTTATTATACTTTCACTTTTTAAGCGACAGCCATACGGTTAACACGGCAATATCCGCAGGGTTAACGCCCGAAATACGGGATGCCTGCCCCAGCGAGCGCGGCTTTATTTTGTTCAGCTTTTCCCTGGCTTCCAGACGCAGCCCCTCGATTTTAGAGTAGTCTATATCCTCGCTTAAAAGCTTGTCCTCGTACTTCTTCGCGCGGGCAATCTGCTCCGCGTTCTTCTTTAAATATCCCTCGTACCTTATAAAAATTTCGGCGGAGTCCAGCACGTCGCGTGCAAAATTTATTCCGCCAGTTGCCGCGCTTATTTTGTCGAGGGGTATGCCGCGGCGTATGAGGTCGGCTAAGGACAGCGAGCCTGCCGCCCTTGCAAAGCCGTATTCTTCCAAAAGCTCCTGCGTTTTGTCGGGGGTGAAGGTAGTGCGTTCAAGGTATTGCACGGCGGCTTCATACTGCTCCCTGCGTTTATGATAAATCGCATACCGCTCTTCGGTCACAAGTCCGCAGTCGTAGCCCTTTTGAGTAAGGCGGAAATCGGCGTTGTCCTGTCTAAGCTCTATTCTGTATTCCGCACGCGAGGTCATCATTCTGTAAGGCTCTTCCGTGCCCTTGGTCACAAGGTCGTCTATAAGTACGCCTATATACGCCTCGTCGCGGCCGAGAACGAGGGGAGGCATTCCGCGCAACTTCAAGCTGGCGTTCAGTCCGGCAATAAGTCCCTGCGCCGCCGCTTCCTCGTAGCCCGAAGTGCCGTTAATCTGCCCCGCGGTGTAAAGCCCCTGCACCTTTTTGAATTCCAGGGTGGGGTAGATATCCAGCG
>CAMWWA010000051.1 GCA_947177825.1 uncultured Clostridia bacterium | reverse complement strand
TTTATATGTCAATACTATTGTAAATTTCTTTCATCCGTGCGGCGTCCTCAGCCTGAGTGCCGTCCGACTCGCTGACGATATAAGGTTCCAGCTTAAGCTCCTTTAACGCAACCGCAAGCGGCTCGAATTCCGGACCGTACACGGTGTCGTCAAAGGTAAGGTGTTTTATCTCTCCCTTACCGCCGTACATTATCTTTGAAAAGTGAACGTGGAAATTTTTAACCCGTTCGTAACCAAGCTCCGCAATCATGTATTCGAGGCGCTGTTTATAATCTTCAACAGTCTTTAAACTGCCCTGTTCACGCGCGTTTATATGCCCGAAATCAATTGCCGGAAGATAAATTTTATCTATTTTACAGAACTCGACTATCTCTTCCAGAGTGCCTATCTGCGCCAGTTTGCCCATAGTTTCAGGGCAGAAATACAAATCTTCCAAACCGTTGAGATAGACGTAATCACGCAAAATTTTAAGTCTGTCGCACGTTAGTGCAACGGCTTGTTCGCGTGTTGCTTTACCCTGCGCGGCAGGATGAAAGACAACTCTTTTACCGCCGAACAACTTAAGAAAACGCGCGCTCGTCAGAACGTAGTTATATGACTTTTGCGCCGACTCGTCCGCAGGATTTGCAAAGTTGATAAAGTAAGGCGCATGCACGCTTATTTCCTTGCCGCCGCTTGCAAAAGCTTCGCCGATTTCTACGGCTTTGCCTTCCGATATGGTAACGCCGCGGCCGAACGAATACTCGAAACAGTCTAAATTGAATTTATCCAGAAATTCAGGCGCCTGCACGGTATGCTTATAACCCATCGCATAAAAGCTTTCGCAATTTCCGCTCGGTCCGAATTTAATCAAGTTTATCCTCTCCGTCAACGGGCGTTTCTTCGTTATCCGCCTGATTCTCCGCGTCGGTTTCAACCTCTACCGTTTCGGACTCCTCCGCAATCTCTTCAACAGGTTGTTCTACCTCGACGGTTTCAACCTCTTCAATTACTTCCTCAACGGGTTCTTCAACGGGTTGCTCTTCCTCAACGGTTTCAACCTGTTCAACTGCTTCTTCTGCCGTTTCAACAGGTTCGGCAGTTTCATCGGCAGCCGTTTCTTCTACCGTTTCATCAAGCTCGGTTGCTTCATAAGTAACAGTTTCTTCACTTTCTTCAACAACCTGTTCGGTTACTTCTTCGGCAGGCGCTTCCTCGGTTTCTTCAATAGCCTCTACAGGTTGTTCTTCTTCGACAGCCTCAACCTCTTCATTTGCTTCTTCAACAGATTCTTCAACAGGCTGTTCTTCCTCAACGGTTTCAACCTCTTCGATTACTTCTTCCGCGGATTCTTCAACGGGTTGCTCTTCTTCAACAGTTTCAACTTGCTCAACCGCTTCCTCTACCGTTTCAACAGGTTCGGCAGTTTCCTCGACAGCCGTTTCTTCCACTGTTTCAACGGATTCGGTCGCTTCTTCCGCAACGGCTTCTTCAACTACCTCTTCACTTTCTTCAGCAACCTGTTCGGTCACTTCTTCGGCAGGTGTTTCAACAACCTCTTCAACGGGCTGCTCTTCCTGAGGCGCAACTTCTGTGACTACAGCCTCTCCGTCAACCGAATTCAAATCGGACTTAATCTGTCCCGAAAGCTCGTCGGCAGAGGCAAACTCCTCGATTTCGCGAACGAAATCGATAAACCTGACCGTCAACACCTGACCGTAAAGGTCGCCGTTAAAGCCTTCGAAATACACTTCCAAAGCCACTCTGTCGTCACCAAACGTGGGACATGTTCCAAAATTTGCAACGCCCTGATAATCGGTTTCCCCGATAAGACACTTGACGCTGTAAACGCCGTGCTTTAAAGGATACTTCCACTCGGGATAATCTATATTGACAGTAGGGAAACCGACGACGGAAGTTCCTCTTCCCGCGCCTTTCACCACTTCGCCGGTAAGCGAAAACTCACTGCCGAGCAACAGGTTGGCTTTGGCAACGTTGCCCTCGTCAAGGCACGACTTAATAAGCGTAGTGCTGATTTTTTCGCCGTCTAAATCGACGTCCTTTATAGGCATATACCATACGCCGTTCTCGTCGTCCTCGGCATAATTTTTAAGCGTGGACGACTTGCCCTTTGCCTGGGCGCCGAAACGGAAATCCTTACCGCTCATATAGGCTTTTACGTTGATTTTGTCTTCAACGACTTTCAAAAAGTCAAGCGGCGCCGTTTTCTTGAATTCTTCGTCGTAATCTATGACAACCACGAATTTGACGTTGAATTGCTCCAAAACCGCCAGGCGCTCTTCAAACGAATAGATAAGCTTTCCGCCCTTTCCGTCCCTGAACATCATAACGCCAAGGTCGAGTCCGTTGATTTTCGCCTGCAATTTTGCTTTCTTCAACAACTCGCGGTGACCTGCGTGAAGCGCGTCGAAACATCCCAGCACAATAAGCGCGGGAAAATCGTATTCGTCTTTACCGTATTCAATTACATTCAACATAATTTTGTCCTCATTTTCATAGTGCCGCCGGTTACAACCGCCAAGCCGTAAAAATTTTCGTCTTCCGTATATATCTTATACGTGCCGTCGTTAAGACCGCTCTCCACCCCTAAGCCGTTAAAAAGCTTTTTCGCCGTTACGCCCTTGGGATAAAAACTTTCGAAAGGTAATACGCTGTCGCACGGAATAAGATATTCGTAAACGTTGTTTTCAGTTAAAGAACTGATTGAAACGGCGTTTTCTATTGTAAAAATGCCGCTCTTTGTTCTGGTGAGCGCGCTCATTGCGGCGTACGTGGAAAGCATTTCCGCCATATCGCGAGCAATCGAACGGATATAAGTTCCTCCGCCGCAGATAATCTCGAACGAAAAAGATTTTTCGTCTACCTGCCGCAGGAGCTTTATGCAATTTATCGTCACCTTTTTGGGCGGCAATTGAAAGTCTACGCCCTCTCTTGCCAACTGATAGCCCCTTTTGCCGTTGACGTTTTTTGCGCTGTATCTTGGGGGTATCTGCATAACCTCGCCGACAAGCGACGGGATAACTCCTTCTATTTCCTCAACCGACGGTATCCGTCCGCCGCTGTTAAGTACGGTGCCCGTAGTATCGAGAGTATCGAAATGCTCACCGAAACGGAAGGTTGCAACGTAGGTCTTTTCCTTTTTAAGAAAATAGTCGAACAGCCTAGCGGCGTTTCCCACGGCAACGGGCAATACGCCGTCCGCCATCGGGTCGAGCGTGCCCATATGTCCGCACGGAACGTGCGTAAGCCGCTTTATTATGGCAACTTCCCTTGCGGAGCTTGCCCCGACCGCCTTGTTGACGTTGATAAAACCGGTCATAACTGCTGGTATACCGCGTGAGTCAACCGTTCTATAACTTCTTCGTACTCGCCGAACAACATACAGCCGCTTGCAAGCACGTGTCCGCCGCCGCCGAATTTGTCGGCTACTGCGTTGACGTTTACGCTTCTGCTCCTCAGCGATGCCTTATACTGGTTTTTCTTGACTTCCATCAAGGCTACGGATACTTCCACTCCGTCTATCGAAAGAGGGAAATCGACAAACCCTTCGGTCTGGCTTTTGTCGGTACCCGTTTCCTCAAAATCTCTTTGCGTGACCGTAAGGAACGCAAGCTTGTCTTCAAGCTCAAAACGCATTTTGCCGAGCACTCTGGTATAGAGCATTGCACGCGCCTTTGACTGGCGTGTGAACATCTCGTAACCGATATCGCATATGTCGGCTCCGCATTGCTTAAACTTGGCCGCAACCGAAAAAGTCTTTGCACTTACATCGCGGTGTGAAAAGTTGCCGCTGTCGGTCAAAAGTCCGAGTGCCAGAAGGTCGGCGATTTCTTTGGTTATTTCAAAACCTGCCGCCTCTAAAATTTCGGGCAGAATTTCGCACGTTGCCGTACTGTCCGCCAAAACGTAGTTGAATTTTGCGTAGCGCGGATTTGAAATATGGTGGTCGATATTAAGCGTTTTGCCCTTAAAAGCCGAATACTGAGCCGCAAAAACGCCTATGCGGTTGAGTTCCGCGCTGTCAACCGAAACGAATAAGTCGAGAGCTTCTGGCTTTACGGGCAAAGCTTGCAGCGTGGTTTTCATTATGGGAAAAACGCACAGCCTGTCCGGCGTAGAGTCCTCGCATAAAACGTAAACGTTTTTGCCCGCGTTTTTCAACGCGCACCCCAATGCCAGCGCACTGCCCAGAGCATCGCCGTCGGGACGAACGTGGCATACTACGGCAACGTTGTTACTGCGGTTTAGAACCGCCGCTATTTCCGTGAGGCTGTTATTAGTCATCTTCACCGTCGCCGCCTTTATCTATTTCTTTAAGTAACCTGTCGATTTTATCCCCGTACTCCAGACTTTCGTCCAAAGTAAACCTCAGCTCGGGTACGCACCTTATGCGCAACACCTTGGAAAGCGCGTGCCTTATATAACCTGCGTTGTCAACGATTATCTTAAAGCTTGCGCGTCTCTTTTCCTCGTTAGTGTCGTAGATGCTTACAAACACCTTGCAGCTCTTCAAATCGGGAGCAACGTCGGCGTTTATAACGCTTATAATAGCACTGAGTTCGGGATATCTGTTCTTTAAATCGGTTGAAATTACTTTGTATATCTCTTCGCGGAACTGACTTGACAGTCTTTCCCCTCTCAAACCTTTCATGTAACCTCTTACTTTCCTGCCGTCAATTCCTCAATGGTATAGCATTCGATTACGTCACCGACCTTGATATCGTTGAAGCCCTCGATTGCGCAACCGCACTCGTAGTTGTAAGCAACTTCCTTAACGTCGTCTTTAAAGCGCTTTAACTGGCGTACGTTGCCTTCTACAATAAGCACGTCGTCACGGTAAATTCTCAGCTTGCCGCCGCGGATAATTTTGCCTTCCGTAACGTAGCAGCCCGCAACGGTGCCGACACCCGTAATTCTGAACGTCTGGCGCACTTCGCACTTGCCGAGATATACGTCCTGATACTTGGGAGTAAGCATACCTTTAAGCGCCGCTTCGATATCGTCGAGAAGGTCGTAAATAATTCTGTAAGTCCGGACGTCAACTTTGCTACGCTCGGCAGTCGTCCTTGCCTTTGCGTCGGGACGGACGTTGAAGCCGAGAATAATCGCATTGGACGAATCGGCAAGCATGACGTCCGATTCGGTGATTGCGCCCGCGCCGCTGTGAATAACTTTAACCTGCACTTCCTCGTTGGAAAGCTTGACGACGGACTGCTTTACAGCCTCGACCGAGCCCTGCACGTCGCCCTTGATTATGAGGTTGAGCGTTTTCATATTGCCTTCTGCAATCTTTCCGAAAACGTCGTCGAGAGAAACCTTGGAGGTGACTTTTATCATCTCGTCGCTTTCCTTTCTCTTTCTCTCCTCGATAACGGACTTCATGAGGTCCTGGGTTACGGCAAATATGGAGTCGCCTGCGTTGGGCACTTCCTCGAAACCGAGGACGAATACCGCCATGGACGGTCCGGCTTCCTTAACCGTTTTGCCCTTATCGTCTATCATTGCGCGCACGCGTCCCGTGACCGTACCCGAAATGATATTGTCGCCCGTGTGCAGCGTACCGTTCTGAACCAGCACGGTTGCGACGGGGCCCTTGCCCTTATCGAGCTGGGCTTCGATTATTACGCCGCGCGCCTGTCTTTCGGGATTCGCCAGAAGCTCTTTGAGCTCGGCAACCAAAAGAACGTTTTCCAAAAGCTGATCAATGCCCTCGCCCGTCTTGCACGAAATATTGCATACGGGAGTCGAGCCGCCCCACTCTTCGGGAACGAGGTCGTGAGCGGTAAGCTCCTGCTTGATTTTTTCGGGATTGGCGCCCACTTTATCAATTTTATTGACAGCGACTATTATCGAAACGCCTGCCGCCTTAGCGTGGTTGATTGCCTCCACGGTCTGCGGCATAATGCCGTCGTCCGCTGCGACAACCAGTATAACGATATCGGTTACCATCGCGCCTCGCGCTCTCATTGCGGTGAACGCTTCGTGCCCGGGGGTATCGATAAAGGTTATGCTCTTGCCCTTTACTCCTACGGAGTAAGCGCCGATATGCTGGGTAATGCCGCCAGCCTCACCGGCCGTAACGCTCGATTTTCTTATATAGTCCAAAAGTGAAGTTTTGCCGTGGTCGACGTGTCCCATAACCGTGACGACGGGAGCACGGGGCACCAGGCTTTCGATTTCTTCAACCGTGTCCGCCTGCTTCTCGCTGAGGATTTCTTCCGCGGTCTTTTCGGGCTTGTATTCGAGTTCAATATCTATGCTTGCCGCAAGCAGCGCCGCGGTATCGTAATCTATGGACTCGTTTACCGTCTTCATTATACCCTCTTTAAAGAGCCACTTGGTGATTTCGACGGCTGACATGCCTATTTTTTCCGACAGTACCTTTAAAGGAATGTCGTTTGTGGTTACAACCGCGTGGTCGATTTTAACGGTCTGCGAGCTCTGGCTAGACTTTGCTTTCTTAACTCTCAGCTTTCTGTAACCGCTCTTATCTTCGTCAAAGTCGGCAACCGTTGCGCCCTGCTGTTTGGCAAGCGCACGCTTGGATATGGCGTGTCTGTCTCTTTCCACGTAAGTCTTTTCGAAGTTCTGCTTCTTTTTATCCGCGCCGAAATTCTTGCCAGAGGACTTTGCGGGAGCCGCAGTTGCGGGGGCAACGTATTTTGCTCCCGGCTTGCTCTGAACGCCGGTTGCGCCCGCGCGAGTCTGCTGACCGTAAGCAGGTCTTTGTCTGTCGCCTCTGCCTGCGTCCTTGTTGACGTAAGTCTTCGCAGGTGCGGCAGGCGCCTTTGCAACTATATACGAAGGGCGTGCGGACTTAGCCGCGGCAGGTGCGGAAGCAGTATCCTTATCTTCCTGCTCCTTGACGGGCTTAGCTTCCTTTTTTGCAGGTTCGTCTGCATTTTCAATAACCTCGGCAGGCTTAACTTCCGCCGCGGTTTCGGCTTGCTGAACTTCGGAGACTTGCTCGGAAGTCTTAGCCTCCTTGGCAGTCTCCGCTTTAAGCGCCGCTTCCTCTGCGGCAACAGCCTCACGCGCCAGTCTCTCTTCCTCGGCGCGTTTTGCTATTCTGGCGTTATCCAATTCGGAAAGCTTTCTCAAAATTTCCGCAGCCGCTCTTTCGGTAGCGGAAACCTTTTTGGAAAGTTCGCCGAACGTTCCCTCCGATAACATTTTAGCAATATTCAAAATATTCTCGTATTTTGCCATAGTCGCATCACCTCTCGGTATATAATTCGTAGTCGCCGTCCGCGTTGGCGCATATAGCCTTCGCGAGTTCGTAATCTCTGACAGCCGCAATTTTGCAGCCTGCCCTGTGAACGGCGTTTTCCAGCCCGGTTTTGCAAATAATCAACGGGCAGGAATATCTGTTTTTGAATTTAAGCGCAAGTGAAAAAGTATTTTCGGAAGCCGTTGAACAGACGATAATGAGATAAACGCCTTTTTTAAGAATATCTATCGAGCCGCTGCCGAGCGCGATTTTGCGCGCCCTTAAACAGAAGCCGAGATAGGTTTCAACCTTTCCTGTCAAAATACTCCTCCTCGATTGCCGCGTACACGCCATCGTCCACGCGACAGGTAAATACCCTGTCCAACAGACGGTTTTTTCTGAGCTTTGCAACACATTCGGGGTTGTCGCAGATATATGCGCCGCGCCCGTTCGCCTTGCCCGAAAAATCCAGAAAAATTTTGCCTTCGGCGTTTTTAACCACCCTAAGCATCTCTCTCTTTTCCTTGGGTTCGCGGCAGGCTATGCACTGTCTCAGCGGCGCTTTTTTCACTTTGGGCATACTTTTATTCGTTATCCTCTCCCGCTTCTTCTTCGCCTATGCCGATTCCAAGCTTAGCCGCAGCGGATTCGCTCTTTACGTCTATCTTCCAGCCTGTAAGTCTGACTGCAAGGCGCGCGTTCTGACCGTCTCTGCCGATAGCAAGCGAAAGTTTGTCGTCGGGCACTACCGCCATAGCCGTGTTTTCGCCTTCGAGCTGGGTTACGGAAATAACCTTTGCGGGCGACAGCGCCTTTGCAATAAACTCAAGGGGATTTTCACTCCAGGGAATAATGTCTATCTTTTCGCCGTGAAGCTC
>CAMWWA010000050.1 GCA_947177825.1 uncultured Clostridia bacterium | reverse complement strand
CTTCACAGTGGTATGCACCGACGGCACGGTTAATTATTAATAAAACAACTTAATTGTAAGCTTTGATAAGGTATTTGAATTGAAATTTAGGGGTGATTTCCGGCAGGGAGCCACCCCTAAATAATTTTTTGAATTTTAGCTACAATATATGTAAATAGCCAAATTGGAAATTTTATGAAATTCAATTGCATTTATTATGCCGTTGTATTATAATGTAAACTGTAATTATGGCGAATTCTGTCATTTTTGGACGAACGGTATTAAAAGGATAAATTATGAAAATTTCATTCTCTCCTCCGGATATATCCGGTCTTGAAATAGAAGAAGTCGGCAACGCTCTTAAATCGGGTTGGATTACGACCGGTCCGCGCGTTAAAGAACTTGAAAAGCTTATTGCCGAATACGTCGGAACGCCAAAGTGCGTCTGCCTCAACTCGCAGACCGCCTGTGCCGAAATGGCTTTGCGCGTTCTGGGCATCGGTAAGGGCGACGAAGTAATAACGTCCGCATACACCTATACGGCGTCAGCTTCTGTTATCGACCACGTAGGGGCAAAAATCGTTCTCGTAGATACGCAGAAGGACAGCCTTGAAATGGACTACGATAAGCTTGAAAAAGCTATAACCGAAAACACCAAGGCGATAATTCCCGTCGATTTGGCGGGTATTGCCTGCGATTACGACAGAATTTTCAGGATAGTCGAGAGCAAGAAAAAGCTTTTTAAACCTGCGAACGATATTCAGAAAGCTATGGGCAGAATTGCCGTCTGCGCGGATACGGCCCATGCTTTCGGTGCGGAATGGCACGGACAAAAAGTCGGAAGCATAGCCGATTTTTCATCGTTCTCGTTCCATGCGGTTAAAAATTTCACGACGGCGGAAGGCGGCGCTTTGACATGGAAGCATATCGAAGGTATCGACGACGGGGAGATTTATCATCAGCTTCAACTGCTGTCTCTGCACGGACAGTCTAAAGACGCCCTTGCAAAGACCAAGCTCGGGGCATGGGAGTACGATATCGTCGGCACGTGGTACAAGTGCAATATGACGGATATTGCCGCGGCAATGGGACTTGCGCAGATAAAGCGTTATCCCGAAATGCTGGCGCGCAGAAAGAGCATTATAGAAAAATACGACGCGGCGTTCATACCCGCGGGCGTTAAGGTTCTGGCTCATTACGGCAAGGACTATTCTTCGTCGGGACATCTCTATATCACGCGCATTCCCGGTATCACCCTCGAACAGCGCAATGAAATAATTATAAAAATGGCGGAGCGTGGAATTGCCTGCAACGTGCATTATAAGCCGTTGCCCATGCATACGGCGTATAAAAATCTCGGATTCGATATAAAGGACTATCCGAATGCGTATGCTAATTTTGCAAACGAAATCACGCTGCCGCTTCACACGTGTCTGACCGATGAAGAGGTTGAATATATTATCGAAAATTATTGTGATATTGTAAGAGAATATATTTGATGTTGGTTAAGAAGTGGAAAAAATTACCGCCCGAAATGCAGAACGAGGCGGTCAGACCGTATTACGAGAAGCTGAGGAAGAAAAACTTCAGTTTGTTCTGGAAACGTTGTTTTGATTTTTTCGTTTCCACGCTTATGCTTCTTTTGCTCTCGCCCGTGTTCGTTATACTGGCTATCGCAATAAAAATCGACAGCCGCGGACCTGTGTTTTTCAGGCAGGAGAGGGTAACGCAATACGGCAAAAAATTCCGCATATTTAAGTTCAGGACCATGGTGAACAACGCCGATAAAATGGGCAGCCAGGTAACCGTGAGCAACGATATGCGAATTACTAAAGTCGGCAAGTTTATCCGTAAATGCCGCTTGGACGAGGTCAGCCAGCTTATCGACGTCTGGCGCGGAACTATGTCGTTTGTCGGCACCCGTCCCGAAGTTCCCAAATACGTGGAAAGGTATTCGGACGAAATGCTTGCAACCTTGCTGTTGCCTGCTGGCGTGACCAGCGAAGCGAGCATTAAGTTCAAGGACGAGGACGAACTTTTAAAAGACGCCGAAAACGTCGATGATACTTACGTCGAGGTCGTGCTTCCGCAAAAGATGGAATACAATCTGCAGTCGCTAAAAAAGCAGGGGTTCTGGCGCGATATCGGCACGATGTTTAAAACTGTTTTCGCAGTATTGAAATAAAATTGGTGAATTATGCAGGATAATGGACGAATAAATGTGTCGCTTTGTGTAATAGCCTTCAACGAAGAAGATAACATAGGGAATTTATTTGATAATATCATTCAGCAGGATTATCCGCATGAGTTAGTGGAAATTATTTTAGTGGATGGTAATTCAACGGATAATACCAAATCGCTGATGGAACAATTCAAATCTTCGGATAACGGCTTTAATTGCATAAAGGTACTTGACAATATTAAACGCATACAGTCTGCTGGTTGGAATGTTGCTATTAAGGAATCTTCAGGTGACGTAATAATCCGAATCGACGCCCACGCGTTAATACCTTCAAACTTTATTACAGAGAACGTTCAATGTATTGCCGAAGGTGAATGCGTTTGCGGAGGCAGAAGAGAAAATATAATTAAAGGTGATAGCTTTTCAAAAAAAGTTTTGTTGATGGCTGAAAATTCTATGTTCGGCAGCGGTGTTGCGAAGTATCGTAATTCCGGAAAGAAGCAGTATGTCAAGACTGTTGCTCATGCGTGTTACAAGAAAGAAGTTTTTGAAAAAGCCGGACTGTTTAATGAAAAATTGTTACGTTCGGAGGATAATGAACTACATTACCGCATAAGGAAAAACGGCTATAAAATTTGCATGTCGGATAAAATTTACTCGCAGTATCAGACGCGTAGTAATTTGAAGGGTATGTTAAAGCAAAAATTCGGTAATGGAAAATGGATAGGAATAACGACTAAATTATCACCCGGAATATTTTCTTTGTATCATTATATACCGTTTGTTTTTGTTATGGTTGCTCTTGCTTGCGCTGCGCTGTTCGGAATTACTTTTACCGGTTTAATTCCAAACTGGCTAGGGCTGCCGTTTATATGCGGAGTAGGTTTATATTTGTTGATAGACGTTTTATTAACGTTTAAATCGTGCAGTGATTACAAGGAGTGGCGCGCTCTTTTTGTCTTGCCGTTCTTATTTCCATTATTACATTTTGCTTATGGATTTGGTACCGTATGGGGATTTATATTAAGTCCGTTTAAAAGATTGAAATTTAATACGAATTTTGAGAAAGTTGATGAATGATTTAGTTTCCGTAATCGTGCCGGTATATAATGCCGAGTCATATTTGAAACGCTGTGTGGAAAGCCTTTTGGCACAGACATATAAAAATTTTGAAGTTATACTAGTTGATGACGGCAGTACTGATAATAGTTTTGAATTGTGCAATGATTATTCAAAAACATTCGATAACGTAATAGCTGTTCACAAAGAAAACGGCGGTGTTTCTGAAACAAGAAATTTCGGGCTGTCATTGGCGAAAGGAACTTACATTTCTTTTGTTGATAGTGACGATTGCGTTGATGAAAGAATGTTGGAAGTGTGTATATCAGCTATAAATAAAAATTCTGCAGATATGGTGGGATTTGATTGGCAAGGGTTTTCAGGTGAGGCTGTGCCTATAGCTATAAGTAAAGATAAAATAAAATTTTTAACACAAAAAAAAATATTACCTTATTTTCTTATAAATAATCATTTGTATTGCGCAGTCAGATATTTTTATAAAAAAGAGATTTTAGAAAATAACGCAATATCGTTTGATAAAAATATTAGAAGTGGTGAAGACCAGCTTTTTATTTATAAATATATTGCGCATTGTAAAATTGTTAATATAGTTTCTTATAATGGATATTTTTATTTCAAAAATATGAGTTCGGCATCTGCAGGCGTTGTAAAGGCAATTCATTACAACGATTTAGCTGTTAGAAATTATATATTATCAGACTGTAGATTAAAAAAACGTGCCAAGGCACATTTAATGAAAGGATATTTAGCTTTTTGTTTAAGTGCCATAAAATATGGGACTACTTGTGAAGAGGATATAATAAGTAATTACAGAAAAATTATTAAAAAGAATTTAACGTTTATTCTTTTTTCACGTTTTATTGACTTTAAGCGTAAAGCCGCAGCATTGTCTGTAGCTATATCGCTAAAATTATCGAAAAAATTAGTTAACAAAACAAATATATGAAAAAGATATTGGTTTGTGGATTGGGCGCCGGATTCGGCGGCGTTTCTAACGTAATAATGACCGTTTTAAGGAATACGGATAAATCTGAGGTTCAGTTTACAGTTGCTGAAACCTATGATAGTGTTTATCATAACGAAATTCTTGAACTGGGATTTGAAATTGTAAAACTGCCCGTTTTTAAAAAATATTTCAAGTACAAGAAAGCGGTTAAAAAGTTTTTTAAAAATAATTCATTTGACGTTGTCTGGATAAATAATACGGCGAAAGTCGACCTTATTATAATGAAATACGCTAGCCGTAGCGGAGCAAAAATTATAACTCATTCGCATGGTTCAATACAGGAAGGAAGCAAACTTAAGAGGGTTGTTTTTGAAGTGTTGAACAAGTTGCACGAAAAAAGATTTTATTCGTATCTTGATTTTGGTATTGCTTGTTCACAGAGTTCCGCAAATTATTTTTATAATAAAAAGTATATGAAAGACGGTACTTTAAAAGTGTTATCCAATGCAATAAATTGTGATAGATATGCTTTTTCCGAAGAGTTCAGAAGGTCCGCCAGAAGTATATTCGGCGTAGATGACAACACAATTGTATTAGCGTGTATCGGTAGAATATGTGCCGTTAAGAATCTGGGTTTTGCATTAAATATCATCAAAAAATTACCTGAAAATTATAAGCTACTGATAGTTGGCGGCGGGGATATTGAACAATTAAAACTGGAAATATCTGAAAAACAAATTGAAGATAAAGTAATAGTTTTAGGCGAAAGGAGTGATATCGACGTTTTGTTGAACGGAATAGATATGCTTTTATTGCCATCCATAAGCGAAGGCTTACCCATGGTTGTTTTGGAAGCGCAGACTAACGGGATAAAGTGCATCATATCCGATAACGTCAGTACTGAGTGTGCAGTATTGGATAATATCGAATTTATTTCGATTGATAGTGAAGATAAGTGGGTTAATTGCATTTTAAACGCCGACCATAAAAGGGTAGAAAATGCCGTAGCGATTACGAAAGAAAAAGGGTTCGATATTAAAGAGTATAGTCTCAAATTTATGGAGATAATAAACTTATGTACCAGACAGGGCGATTAAATAATAAAAAGCATATTGCAGTGTCACTTGTAAAGATATGCGTTTTATTTTCGTTCATTTTTGAATTGTTTCTTGATTTAGGTTCGGTATTTCAAGATTATTCGTACAATTTTTATTTGTATTTGAACGTTTACTTTTTGCTTTTATTTATTATAATTTGGATTTTTCTTATTGGCATCAATAAGCATTTTTTAATTTTCTGCTTTTATGCATGTATGTTTATATTTTTACTCGGTCAAAAACTTTTCGTCGTTATGGACGGTGGAAGTATTGACGAGTTTTTAACGTTTAAATTATTGAAATTGACAGGAGCAGAGTATTTAACGTTTACAAATCTACTTTATTTCTCGCTTTTAGGGGTTTTTCTTGGATATGATACAACAAAAGTAAAACAAAAAATTGAATATAAAGATGAACTCACAAAAAAGAGAGCATTTAGCCATATGCATAGAATGCGCAAAATATTGAGAGTTCTTTATATTATAACTTTTATTTGCGCACTTATAATGCAAATAAAGATAGTAGTTACCAAAGGGAATTTATCATATACAGATGGATATTTGGTGAATGTTGATATAAACCCGATAATTAAAATTGGTAATTATATGTTTATCGGCATTGCTTTCTTATATTTAGCTTGCCGCCCTAATAAATTTGAAATGCTTTCAATTTTGTTTTCCTTTATTTTAGTTGAAGGTGTGGTGCAACTATTTATAGGCCGCAGAGCATTAATTGCCCAGGTTATTCTATTTATTTGTTGGTATTGCATCAGCTATTTCAAATATGATGAAAAGAAATTGAAATTCAAACATTTCTTATATTTGATAGCTTTTGCCTTATTAATGATTATACTTTTTTATGTCGTGGAAACGTTAAGAGGAGGCAGTAACACAAATAATTCGTCTTTATTCGATATACTTAAAAGTTTCTGCGTATCTACCGGAGGATCGGATTCCACGATTGCCAACACAATTCACTATAAAGAAGCGTTTCCCAAAAGCGGCTGCGCATATTTATTTGCTCCGATAAGTGATGCCATTAAAGATAATGTATTGATAAGACAAATAATATCAATAATTACAGGTACTAACATTACGTCGTCAGCACAAGGATTGCATTATCTTACCCAACACGATACTTTTTCTCATTGGCTTTCGTATACTGTCAGTCCGGAATTATATTTGAGCGGACACGGAATGGGCTCTTCGTTTATTGCTGAAACATACGTTGCGTTTGGTTTTATAGGGGTAGTTATATTCAGTTATATTCTCGGCAAATTAATAAAAAGATTTAAAGGTATAAATAAAGATAGCGGCAGAATTTACGTTAAAGCTTTAATTATGTTTTTCGTGTATAATCTTTTTGTATTGCCTAGAGGCAGTGTGTTTGCTTCAATGACAGACTTGTTATATTTGGTTTTTACTTTTGCTGTCGTAAAAATACTTTATAATGTGTTATTTGTTCCTACAGTAAAATCGAGCGTTGGGGTGAATCGTGGGCGAGTATCGTAATTTAGCCAAAAATACAATAATCTTTGCAATCGGTCAGTTTAGTGTAAAGATAATTCAGTTTTTTCTGATGCCTATATTGACTATAGCTTTAAGTACGGAAGATTATGGCAGTGCAGAATCAATTGCGAGTCTTGCAGAGCTGTTAATACCCGTTTTTACTTTGGGCCTGCAAGATGCTGTTTTTCGTTTTTGTATGCGCAAAGACGTGGATAGGAAAGCAGTTCTATCTTCCACAATGGTTGTGGTCCTTTCAGGTTTGGTGCTTATAATTGCCGGTTCGCTTATTGCAACCGTCAAATTATCAACGATGGAGTGCATTATGTTCGTCGTTTTGTACGTAAGTTATGCGCTCTCTAATGTTTTTGGACAGTATATCAGAGGTAACGGCTATATTAAAACTTATGCGGCTAGCGGTATAGTACAAGCTCTGCTGTTGGCGGCGGCAACGGCAATTTTTGTTTATTGGCAAAGGTTAGGCATATTCGGATATTTACTTTCCATGTCTATTGCATATCTATGTTCGGTTCTTATAATGTTCTTTGCCGGTAAAATGTATAAAAGCTTTTCATTTCGAGCTTTTGATAAAGCTTTATTGAAAGAAATGTTAAAGTATGCGTTACCATTGATACCGAATGCAGTTTGTTGGTGGTTTATTCAGGTTGTTAACAGATATATAATAATTGGCTTCATTGATAGTTCTGCTACAGGATTATACATTTCCTCGTCAAAAATAGCTACGATAGTGAATATTTTCGGCACGATTTTTTTACAGGCGTGGACGATATCAACAGTTAACTCGCTTACAGATAAAGATAAAGGTGAATTTAACACAAAAATATTCAAAATTTATAGTTTATTTATACAACTTGTAGCTTTTGCAATACTATTATTGTTGCCCTTTCTTTCACGCTTTTTATTGCAGGGGGAATTTTACGAAGCCTGGCCGTATTCAGCCTTGGCTATTTTTACTGCGGTAGTAAGCTGTTATGCTTCATTTTTCGGAGCTTTCTACGGAGCTAACATGAAAACCAATATGGTTATGGTTTCAACGTTAGTGGGGGCAATAGTTAATACTGCTTTTTGCGTATTATTGGTGTGGCTATTCGGTTTAATCGGCGCTTTATATGCAAGTTTGTTAGGCTATGTAGCGCTTACCGTTATTAGGATAATAACAACGAAAAAATACTCTCTAATCAAAGTAAATATATGGAAAGAAATCATAATCATATCCCTTCTGTTAGCGGACACACTTTTAATTGTTTATAGTTCTTATGTCCCGACGTTGTGGTATTGGCTCGGGCAAGCTATAGCATTGTTGGGTGTTGTTTTGCTCTC
>CAMWWA010000049.1 GCA_947177825.1 uncultured Clostridia bacterium | reverse complement strand
GCTGCGAAGGCACCGTCGACGCGGACGAAACGGCTATCGGCTACGTTCCCAAGGCTGAGGATATCGATTTGACCGACCTCGACTACGAAATCACCGAGGGCAAGAAGTTCGGCATTGACGAGCTGAAAGAAATCCTCGTTATCGACAAGGAAAAGTGGGCTAAGGAAGCCGAGGAAATCGAGGGCTACTACAACGGTACCATTAAGGACCGTATCCCCGCGGAACTTACCGAGTGCCTGGAAACCTTAAAGAAGAACTGCGCACCCGAACCCAAGAAGGCGGCTGAGCCCAAGGCTGAGACCGCAGAGCCCAAGAAAGCGGCGGCTCCCAAGAAGGCAACGGCTGAAAAGAAAGCTACCGCAACCAAAAAAGCCGCAGAGCCCAAGAAGGCTACCGCAGCAAAGAAAAAGACCGAAACAAAGTAAGGTTTGAATAGAGAATAAAAAGCCGCCGCGCAATTTATGCGCGGCGGCTTTAGTTTGTTTTTTACCTGATTAAATGTCGTCGTTGGGAAGTTCGATATTGTCGAACACGGGGTCGTTAAGGAATTCGGACATTGTCAGTTCGAGCGCGCGGCAAATTCTGTACAGCGTAGTCATGCTGATGCCAGCAACACTCTTGCTACGGAAAATGTTGCTGATGCTCTGGGGTCTTACTCCGGGCAGCTTGCCCAAAGTCTTTTTCTTCATTCCGCGCTCCTTAAGTATTCCGCCTAAACGGTGCGCAACTGCTTCTGTGATTGTCATAATTTTTCTCCGATTATCGTTTTTTTCAGTGAGTCTATTATAAAGTACTGTCAATATTTTTTCAAGCGTTTTTTGTCGAAATTTGTATGAAATTATTCCCAAAATATATAATTTTTACAAATCCGCCGTTATTTGCCTGCATTTTTCGGGTTTTTACCTACTCAGCCTTGTCCGCGGCGTCGGCTTTTTTCTTTCCGTGCTCCGCCGCCCTTAAATCCTTAAGCGTGTAGGGCGTGCTTCCCTTTACGTTCTTTTTTATGAGCGCGGCTATCGTGTAGTACAGCGGAAAGCCCAGCGCGTATACCCATACGCTTTCGGTAAGCAGGAAAGATAAAACCTGGTACCAGTAGGCAACGGGCAGTCCGCCGAGTATCATTACCGCAGGCACGATAAACGCATTGAACAGTACGGGGAATATGCCGCCTACAAGCACCCTTACTACCGAATTTTTAAACAGTCTGCCCACTGCGTAGGTGCAGCACGCCGCAAGCAGCGTTGCAAGCGAGCCCAGCAGTATGTCGTACACGCCGTACTGCGACAGCAGGTTGGCGAGAATACAGCCGACGTACAGCCCGGGAACCGCCTCCGCGTAGAAGAGCGGCAGAATGGTCAGCGCTTCGGAAGGCCTTATCTGAAAGGGCCCGAAGGCAAGCTCGCCGAACGGCATTGTCAGTGCGATATACAGCGCGGCGAAAATGCCCGCGCGGCAAATCATAATCGTGGAAATTCTTCCTCTGTTCATTTTTTCTTTTTACGCATAACGGCTTTAAAAAAGCGGAGCGGCAAATAATAAACCGCTCCGCATTTTGTTTTATGCGTTTCTCCTCGGTTTTTTTATGTGGTAGTGTTGAGCCGAAAACCTACCGCGCGTCGCTTGCGACGCGTTTTTATTTAATTAAATTAGTCCTCGTTGTCGCCGGAGTTGCCGCTGTTGCCAAGGAACGTGCCGAAATGAATTTCGCGCTTGCCACCCTTGCCGCTGCCGCCCTTGCCTTCGCGGGGCTTCCTGTCGCCGCGGTCTCTGCCTCTGCCGTTGCCCCTGTCGCGGCGGTCGCGTCCGCCGAACGAACGCTCCTTGCGCTCCTCGTAGGGCTTTTCGTTATTGGGCACGATTACTACGAATCTTGCCGGTTCCTTGCCGCTGGAAATGGTCTTTACCTCTTCGCTGTCTGCAAGCGCCGAATGAATTATGCGCCTTTCGTAGGGGTTCATGGGTTCCAGCGTAACCCTTCTCTGCCTGTCGACCGCCTTTTTGGCAAGTCTTTCCGCAAGCTCGGTCAAGGTCTTTTCCCTGCTTGCCCTGTAATCCTCGCAGTCGACGACTACCCTCTTGTATTCGTCCCTGCCGATATTCGCAACCGCGCTTGCCATGGTCTGGATAGCGTCCAGCACCTCGCCGCGGCGCCCTATAATTCTGCTCGATTCGGCGGAAGTGATATTTATTACAACCTTATCGCCGTCGTAAACGAGCTCGCTTTCGGCACTCAGTCCGAGTATTTTGGTCAGTCCGTCTATAAAATCAACCGCCCTCTTGCCGTCCGAGCTCTTCTTTTCAACCTTAACCTTTGCCTTTACGCCGCCTATAAGCTTCTTTTTTCCCTCTTCGAGAACGGTTATTTCAGCCTGCTCTCTTTTAAGATTAAGCGCGTCTAAGCCGGCTTGCACCGCTTCTTCCACGGTCTTGCCGGTAAATACGTTAGTTTCGTCCATCTTAAATCCTCGTTACCTTACTTTTTTTACTTTTCTTCCCATGCGGCGCTTAGCCTGCTTGTTCAGATATTCGTCCAGCTCTCCCCTTTCTTCCTTCTTCTTGAACCAGACGTCCACCGCCTTGTTGATTATAAGCATGGTGATTAAGCCGTACAGCGTATTCGTAATCATGTATATGGAGAAGGACGCCGAATAGAAGAACGAGATTGCGCCGTAGAATATGGGCATCATTATCAGCATCCATTTATTGGTCCTTGCACCCGAACCGTCTACCGTGCCCAGCTCGTTGACCGACTTGTTGGAGCGCATGGATATCCACTGCTGCAACAGCATTAAGCCGATGGACAGCACGATGAGCACGAAGTAGCCGTTATAGCGCCCCTTCTGTGCGGAGAGCGCCGCGGTTACCTTTTCGTAGGACTCCGCGTAGTCGTCGCCTATTTTCGCCTTGGATACGGTCGATTTGAACTTGGAGAAGCTGGGAAGCTCCTTATTGAGCGTGGAATCGGGATACCACAGGTTTTTTACCCACAAAAAGCCGTTGTTGTGGCCTTCCTTAAAGCTGTCGTTTCCGCCCTCGTAGAAGAGCTTTACTTCCTCCGCGGCGGGACCTTCCAGATAGTAGCTGACAAGATTGTTTCTTACCGAAACGGCGGTTGTAGTAAGCTCGCCGTGGTCGGTGAGGTTGACTACGTTGATATCGAAATTGCCCTCGTAACCGGTGTGCGCCGCCTTGTATTCGCGTGCAAGCGCTAAGAACACGCCGTCCTCGTCCTGCACCTGCCAGTTGGAATCCGAAGCACCCTTTACCTTGTTGTAGTGCGCGGCAAATTTGGAGTAGTCCACCGAATAGTCTATGGTGTCCTCGTCCAGCTGCACCTCGTGCAAAAATCCGTCGGGATGCTCGTCGTTGATTACGTAGGTCTGCACCACGCCGTTATAGACGTTGACCATATCGTTGTAGTTGCGCAGGTTTGCGTATTGCGAATAGGTCGAGAACGCGTTGAAGACGATAATGAATATTACGAGCGAAACGATAATTGGCAGGCACGCGCCGAACATGGAATATCCGCTCTTCTTCTGCAGCTCCATAACCTTTTGGTTATACATGCTCTTGTCGTTGGCGTACTGCTTTTGAAGCTTTTCCATCTGCGGGCGCATACGCTCCATTATGAGCGCCTGCTTTTTACCCTTTATTCTGGAATAGATATCGAGAGGCAAAACGATAGTCTTTAAGATGAGCGTGAACACGATGATGCCCACACCGACAATGCCTATTCCCTCGATAAGAATTCTTATCAATTGACCAATCCAGTTGAGATTGATGTCCGCGATAGTCTTTACGCCGTAGCCCAGAGTACCGCTGTCTGTCAATAAATTATAAAACATATGCTAAGTTCATTATTTTAAAATAAACGGCTATAGAACCCATTTTAATTTAAAATGATTTTCGGGGGCGGGGTCGAAGCCCCCCTTGGAAAAAGGATTACACCTTAAAAGCCGCCACACGCCCAGCAACACGCCTATTATAAAGCCGTGATTGTTTAAACAGCGCAGAGTATATTCCGAACACGTGGGCTCGTACAGGCAGGTATGCCGCGAAAGGTTGTTCTGATAGAATACGATTGCGTGCATGCCGATTATCTTTGCCCACAGCCACGGCTTGAAAATTGCAAAGCGCGTGTATGAAAACAGGCGGCGCGCTTTCACCCTTCCATTCTCCGGAAGCAGGCCGTAAGACCCTTTTCTATTTCCGCATAGCTGTACTCTTCGCAAATCTTAGGAAGTACGACCAGGGAATAGGTGCCGTTAAGCTTTTGAAAATTATTTGAAAACGCCGCCCTTATAAGCCTTTTAATGCGGTTGCGTTTAACCGCCTTGCCGTGTTTTTTGGAAAGGGCTATACCCATAACCGTCTTTTCCCTTGCGGGAGTATAGATTACGGTAAGCGTGCGGGAAAATACCCTTTTACCCTTTTTGAACAGCTTCTGGAAGTCTGCGTTTTTTTTGAGCCGCTGGTACTTCATCTACTTATAACTTACGCTTTGCTGCTGCCAAGTCCTCTCTTGCGGTGGCTCACCGCGCGCCTTATGCGCTGAGCTTCTTTCTACCCTTATTTCTTCTTCTCTTCAACACCTTTCTTCCCGCGGTGGAAGCCATTCTCTTTCTAAATCCGTGTACCTTACTTCTCTGTCTCTTTTTGGGCTGGTAAGTTCTTTTCATTGTTTCTCCTTTCTCGCAAAACTCTTTCGCTGGCGACGCGAAATAGTATTTGCGAATTTAGGGCGTTGCCCTCTTGCCGCATTATTGACTAGCACTCAATAATTAGAAAATGCGGCAATTCACCTACCGAGGCGATAAATCGCAAATTGGGTCGCGCTGCGCAAAAGCGTGGTTTTGCTTGCTACGTTTTTTATTTTTTTAATTTTTATTTTGTTTGTTAACCAATCTATTTTATAATTTTTTTAAAGGTTAAGTCAAGCGTTATTCGTGGTCCTGACGGGCAAAATTAAGTACAGCACGTTCTTATTTTGCTTATTTTCACAAATAAACGGCTGAACCTGATTATTAAAGGACAAAACCACGTCCTCCTCGTCAAGGGCTCCAATGGCGTCGGAAATGAATTTGGAATTCATTGCGATTCTCAAATCCTTGCCGTCAACCTCCGCCTTAACCGGTTCGTTTACGTTGCCTATTTCGGAATTGGAGGAAATTTCAACCTTTCCCTGGCAGACGTCCATAATTATAAGACTGTTTCTGTCGCCCCTTACCAAAATCGCCGCGCGGTCGATGGAAGCCTTTAAAAGGTCCTTCTTTACGGTTACCGTCGTAAGATAGGTCTTGGGAATGATGTTGTCCTTTTTGATAAAGTCGCCGTTGTACAGACAGGAAGTCAGCACGGTATCGTCGACGCAGATTAAAAGAATACCCCTCTCTATTTTGAGTTCGGTTTCGCCCTCGTCCGCGGGCAGCATCTTTTCGATTTCGTTAAGCGTTCTGGAAGGGCAGATTATTTCAAGGTCGCCCGTAGACGAAACTACTTGTCCGGTTGCGGTTGCAAGGCGGAATCCGTCGAGAGCCGTCACGCAGACGTCGTGTCCCGTAACCACTATCTGACAGCCCTTTAAAATGGGGCGCGAATCGTCGGTTGCGCAGCAGAACGACGTGGAAGAAATAAGTCTTTTGAGTTCGGAGGTCTTCAAAACTACCGAATTTTCGTTGACTTCGGTATCCACCTTGGGGAAGTCGTCGGCTGAAAGCACCTGCATGGAAGTCTGGCTGTCCGCGTACATAATGTCCATCTTGGAGCCTTCGGCACTGAGGGTTATCTGCACTCCCTCCAGCTTCTTTATAAAGTCGGAAAAGAATTTGCCGGGAACGCATATCTCGCCTTCCTCGCACACTTCCGCCTTAATCTTTTTCTGTATAGCAATCTCTCCGTCCGTCGCGGTGAGAGTAATGGTATCGTTTTTAGCCGCAAGCTTTATGCACTCCATTACGGGAACGGTAGTTCTGGACGCGCAAGCTTTGATAACCTTTAAAACGGCTTCCGATAAATCAAGACCTTCACAAATAATTTTCATAACTCTTATCCTCGCTTTTTCTCTTTCTTTCGTTTTTTATTTGTAATATATTTATTATTTTTTTAATTTTTAACGGTAGTATTATTAGTAGGTTGCGGTGCAATTGTAGATAAATCGGGGCAACCTTATATAACGCCTTTAATATAATAACAAAAAACGCGGAAAAAAGCAACAAAATAAGCTTATTTTAAGCGGGTTGAATGCACATTATTTCAACGTTTTTTGTGAGTTAATAAGTTGATAAAAAGTTGAAAAGTTCATAAACTTTTTCAACCCCGTCCCGAAAAAAATAAAAAAATGTCGGAGATTGAAACAAAAAATAATTATCAACCGCAAAATGTGAACAAGTCGATAAAATTATCTACAAATCAACCGGTTTGAAAACGCTTGTTAAAGAAGCCGCCCTGTGATACAATATAGCGGATATGAATTGCAAGCATTATACGGATTTAATAAGCGGCGAATATAAGGAGAAATTCGAAAATTTCAAAAATTTGCTGCTCGATTATAATAATAAGTTCAATCTGACTGCGATTACTGACGAAAAGGAAGTTTATATTAAACATTTCCTCGATTCGGTCGCGGGCGAAAGCTTTTTCACCCAAAACGCAAGCGTGGTCGAGATAGGTTCGGGCGGCGGCTTCCCCTCCGTTCCCTTAAAGCTTGTAAGGGACGATTTGAAGTTTTTGCTTATTGAGAGCACGGGCAAAAAGTGCGGTTATTTACAGACGGTTGTCGATAAGTTGAACTTGAAGAACGTCGAAGTTAAAAACGCGCGTGCCGAGGACGCCGCAAGGGAAGTTATCTACCGCGAAAAGTTCGATTTTGCGGTGGCGAGAGCGGTTGCCAGGCTGAACACCCTTTGCGAATACTGTTTGCCGTTCGTCAAAATCGGCGGTAAATTCATAGCCTATAAGGGCGACGCCGCGGAAGAGATTAAGGAAGCGGCTAACGCAATCAAAATACTGGGCGGCGAGCTTGAAAGGCAAGAACAATACGAGCTGCCGAACGGCGAAAAGCGCACCCTGATTATAATAAAAAAGGTTGCGCACACACCCAGACAGTACCCCCGCGGGCAGGGCAAAGAGCGCAAAGCCCCCCTTATATGACTATGAATAAGAGAAAGACGTGCGCGTTTACGGGGCACCGCGAAGTGGAAAAGGACTTTGATATTTCCTTTCTTAAAGAGTGCGTGCAGGGCATAATAGACAAGGGCTACGACACCTTTTTATGCGGTATGGCTTGGGGCTTCGATTTGCTTGCGGCGCAGACCGTGCTGGAGCTTAAGGAGCAAAACGGCAATATAAAGCTTATCGCATGCGTACCCTGCCCGGAGCAGGAAAAGAGTTTTCCTCCCTCCGAAAAGCAAAAATACGCCGAAATTATTCAAAAATGCGACGAGGTGCGCGTGCTTTCCGACCGCTATTATAAGGGGTGTATGTACGCGCGCGACAGATATATGGTTGACAACTGCGACGTTCTGTTTGCGTACGACCGCAAGCACGAGGGCGGCACCTACTACACCGTCAGCTACGCCGTGGAAAACAATAAAAAAATTTTCGTAATTTAAAAAAATTTTAGTATAAATAATTTCACACCGGTCAATAAAGATTGTGCAAACGACGATAACGAGGTGACCGGTATGAAAAAGTTTTTAGTAGTTTTAGGCGTGGTAGCCGTTCTGGCGGCAACGGTGTTTTTCGTGGGAATGAGCAAGCCGCAGGAAGAGGTCTATACGGACTATCTGCGCATTCACGTCCGCGCCAATTCCAACAGCGAAGAGGACCAGCGCGTCAAATACGAAGTCAAGGACGAAGCTGTTAAATTCATAACCCCCTACGTCAAGGAGTGCGTGACCAAGGAAGCGGCTATGGAAGTGATGGGCGGCCTGCTGCCTCAGATAGAAAAGGTGTGCGAAAAGGCGCTGGAAGAGCGCGGCTACCACTACGGCGCAAGGGCGTCCGTCCGTCAGGAAAAATTCCCTACGCGAGTTTACGGCGAGCTTACGCTGGAGGAGGGCGTTTACGACGCGCTTATAATAGAGCTGGGCGAGGGCGTAGGAGACAACTGGTGGTGCGTAATCTATCCCCCTCTCTGCTTCACTTCCGCCTCCGCGGACGTGCAGTACCGCTCGATAATATACGAC
>CAMWWA010000048.1 GCA_947177825.1 uncultured Clostridia bacterium | reverse complement strand
CTTTTTAAGTATTATTCATAATAATTGCAACGATATAAACACATAGGCTCCGAATAACGGGGCAAGGAGGAAAAATGAAAAAAGCACTTATTACGGGCATAGCTGCCTTTGCTCTGGCTACTGCGGCCGGGGTTGGCGCCGTACTCGGAACGACAGGACAGGCTGCGCAGGAAAGCGCCTCCTTACCCTGTGTTCAGGCTGCGGTTTTAAGGCAGGGCTCACAGGGCGGCGAGGTCAAGGAAGTACAGCGCCGCTTAAAGCAATGGGGCTATTACAACGGCTCGATTGACGGTATCTACGGAGCAAAGACCGTTGAAGCGGTGAAGAAATTCCAGCGCAAAAACGGACTGACCGCCGACGGCATCGCAGGTAAATCCACCTATGAAGCACTCGGTATGAACGAAAGCGCAAAGGCGCTGGAAGGCAACAAGGGCACTAGCGGCAACAAGGGCAACAGCGGCTCCTCTTCCTACACCAATTCGGATTTGTATCTTCTTGCGAAGTGCATCTACGCCGAAGCGCGCGGAGAGAGCTACACCGGACAGGTTGCGGTAGGCGCGGTAATTTTGAACAGAGTTGCGTCGTCCGCATTCCCCAACTCGATTGCCGGCGTAATCTATCAGCAGCACGCGTTCACCGCCGTATCAGACGGTCAGATTAACTTAGAACCCGACAAGACGGCTATGAACGCCGCGAGCGACGCCATGAACGGCTGGGACCCCACTTACGGTTGTATCTATTACTACAACCCTGCGGTTGCAACCAGCTCTTGGATATTCGGCAGAAAGACTGTTACCACCATCGGTAAGCACGTCTTTGCAATTTAAGGAGGTAAAAAATGGCTGAGAAAAAGAAGAACCTTTCCAGCGGCGCTGAAAAAGCCGAAAAGCTTACCCGCAAGGGAAACGCTTCCGCAAAGACGGAAAAGAATACTCAGGAAAAACACAAGAAAACGGTTAAAAACAACGTGGAACAGGATAAAGCTGTCAAGAAAAACACCAAAAAGAGCGCTAAAGCCGTTAAGTCGCAAAAGAACGTCAAGAACGAAAAAGTCCGCAAGGCAAAGAAAAAGCGCGTAATGAGCGAAAAGAGAGCGCTGAAAGTAAAGCAGCGCGAGGAAAAGCGCATTGCAAGAGCCAAGCTTGCAGCTGAAAAGAAGCAGGCACGCCTTGAAAGAAAGCTTGCTAGCAAGGAAAAGAGATTAGAACGCATTGCTGCTGCAAAGGAAAAGCGTGCGGAGAGAGTAGAAAAGCGCAAAGAGCGCAGAGATATGATAAAGAACGAGAGCAAGCAGGCACGCCGCAAGAGAATCGAAAGCGAAAGAAAGGCAAAGCTTGCGGAAAAGAAGGCTAAGCGTCAGGCTTACCTTGCCGAGAAGAAGGCAAAGAGAGAGCACGCGCTTAAAGTCCGCGCCGAAAAGCGTGCGGAGCGCAACGAAAAGAGACACGCGCCCGGCTTCGGCGGCTGGCTTGCAGCCGTAATTTCCCTGGGCGTAACAACCCTCGCACTCGGCACGGTGGTAACCTTCGGCTGGCTGACCATGGACAATATGCAGGCGGATATGGCTTCGGGCTACACCCAGTCCCTCTACGAGCTCAATTCGGTAATCGACAACCTTGACGCCGACCTGTCCAGAGCGAAGGCTTCCTCCTCCGCAAGCGACAGAGTGCGCGTGCTTTCCGACATTGCTATCGAAAGCGAAACGGCGGAAACCATTCTGGAAAGATTCCCCCTCGATATGCAGATGACCGAACAGATGTCGTCTTTCATCAACAAGATGGGCGACAGCGCAAAGCAGATGCTTTACACCGTTGCAAACGGCGGCGAGCTGACCGATTCGCAGAAGAAATCTCTGCAGTATATGTACGAAACCAACGCAAAGATTAAGGAGGAGCTCAACTGCCTTGTATCCTCCTGCGACGGCAAGGATTTGATGCAGGCTATGCGCGGCAAGTCCAGCGCCATAGGCGACGGCTTCTCGGTAATTCAGAACAACACGTTCGAAACCCCTAAGGGCATTCAGGACGGTCCCTTCTCCGACAGCATCAAAAAGACCAATCCCAAGGCTTTGAAAGGTCAGAAGGAGATAACCGCGCAGACCGCCGAAAAGCTTGCAAGGGAATACTTTAAGGATTATAAGGTATCCGAAGCAAAGTGCACGGGCGAGGCAACCGGCGAAGCGTTAACCCTTTATAACGTAAGCCTTACCACTCCCGACGGCGAAATGTTCGTACAGCTTTCCAAGCTGGGCGGGAAAGTAGTTGCTTTTGACAGCTACAAGGACTGCAGCGACAAGAATTTCTCGGTTGACAGATGCATCGCCATTGCTGAAGACTTCCTCTCTTCCCTTAAGCTTACCGGCTTAAAGGCAGTCTGGTCCAGCGAAAACGGCACGACTTGCAACCTCAACTTTGCACCCGTACAGGGCGGCACGATTCTCTATCCCGACCTCATTAAGGTCAAGGTTTGCGAGGAGCGCGGCATCGTAACCGGTATGGAAGGACTCAGCTACGTTCTCAACCACGGCGAAAGAAGCCTTGCAAAGCCCTCTATCAGCGAGGCGCAGGCTAAGGCGAGCGTGAACGGCAACATGGAGATTAAGTCTTCGCGCACCGCGCTCATTCCTTTCGACGGTGAAGAAGTACTTTGCTACGAGTTTGTCGGCACGCTTGACAACAACGAATATTACGTTTACGTCGACGCGGCAACCGGTGAAGAAATCGAAGTTCTTACCATTATCGGCACTGCTCAAGGCAGAGCACTTATGTAAAAGGTGAGTAAAACAATAGGATAAATTATGCGCCCTGCGGAAATTCCGCAGGGCGCAATGCTTTTTATCGACAATCGACTTATGCACCGTTGTTGATAGAATTGTGCAATTCTTTTTGCGTTACCCTCTTCCATCGTGTGCGCAAATGGCAAAATTAAAGCCGCACAACGGCGGCTTTTGTTGATATCTTTTAGCTTTGCTGATGTCTGTTAGTCTTTTAAATGAGCTATTAAAGGACGTGGCTGTGACGACCCGTCACTGCTTATCTATTATATCCAGGATTTCGGAAATGCGGTCCAAATCGTCGCGCGAATAGTAATCAATATAAATTCTGCCCTTCTGGTCGCTGCCGATAAGGCTGACCTTCGTGCGGAACGCGAACCTCATTCTTTCAACCAGGTTTTTAAGCTCAATAGAGGCAAGCGCACGCTTTTTCTTCTTCTTTTCTTCCAGAAGTTCGGGCGACATATTGTAAGCGCGCACCTTCTTTTCCAGCTCGCGCACGGACATTCCGCTCTTCAGCGCGTCGGTCGCAAAGGTTATCTGGTCCTCGGAAGCAAGGGGCACCAGCGTTCTTGCGTGACCTGCCGAAAGCTTTCCCTCCGCCACCATCTGCATAACGTCGGGAGTTAAGGAAAGCAGCCTTAACGTGTTTGCAATTGCCGGGCGCGACTTGCCTATTCTTTCCGCAAGCTCGTCCTGAGTCAGCTTGTAGTCTACCATCAGCTGTTTCATTGCCGCCGCCGCTTCAATGGGGTTTAAGTCCTCGCGCTGCAGGTTTTCGATAAGGGAAATTTCTTTAATCTCCCTCTCGGAATAATTCCTTATTATAACGGGAATCGTGGGCAGACCCGCAAGCTTGGTCGCGCGGTATCTTCGCTCGCCCGCGATAATCATATATCTGCCTGTGTGGTCGTCGTTGACGACGATAGGCATAATTACGCCGTGCTTTTTAATCGAGTCGGCAAGCTCTCTCAACGCCTGCTCGTCAAAGTTCTTACGGGGCTGGTTGGGGTTGGGATAGATTTTGGAAAGCGGCATCTCCTCCGCGTTCTTCCTCTCCTCCTCGGTATATGTAAACACTTCGCGCCTGCCGCCGTCGTAAGCCTGCGTAAACGCGTCGCCCGTGTCCGATAATAAATCTTCAAAGGACTTGCCCAGTCCTCTTTCCTCTCTCTTTGCCATGATTTCTCTCCTTATTTTTCCTCAGTCTGAGTGAATATGTTCGTGTGTGCAGGAAGAAAACAAAAGCTTCCTCCCTTTGTACAGCGCCAGGTCCTCGAACCCGTCGCGGGCAATATCGTAATCGTCCGCGTGAGTTAAAAGCCAGGCTTTGGCGCCGTCCGTAAGCCTGAACCTGAACAGTTTTGCAGGCGCGCTCGAAGTCGTACAGTGCCAGGTGTAAGTTACCTTTATAAATATCAGCGCGTCCTTTAAAACCGCGTTGTTTTCTATTTCGCACCCCAGCGGATGACTTGGTTTGCCCTTCAGCCGTTGGCTTTTAAAGATGCAGGTCTGCATGAAATCTACGTTGTTGTAGATATGCCACAGATGTCCGGGCGAGGTGAATTTTGTGTTTCCGCGGTTAAATTCGTCGCAGAAAGAGGCGAAGCCGTCGTTCTCTTCTATTTTTTTTGCGTTTTCCTTGCGGAAACGTATGCACTCCTCCGTTATTAGTGCGTACAGCGTGTCGAAGTCCGGAAGCTTATCCCTTTGCTCTTCGGGAATTCTTTCATATAGTTGTCTGCTATCATTGCGCTTTACGTCGGCAATATCGCCGTATATAATCTGTGCCTGCTCGTCGGTTATTGCGTCGTCGAAGAAGGGAATTACCATCTCGAATTCGTCCGCCTGCGGATATTTTTCAAGCAGCTCCGCCATCGTCATTTCGTCGGATTCGGGAGTTAAGTCAAAATCTATTTCCGCCATCGTTTACCTTTGTTTGGACAAAAACTCTTCGGTTAAAGCTTTATAAGCCCTTGCGCCTACGCATTTGGGGTCGTATAACAGTATGGGTTTACCGTGGCTGGGTGCTTCGGAAAGCCGCACGTTGCGCGGTATGATAATTTCGTAAAGCTTGTTTTTAAAGAATTTTTTGATTTCCGCCGCAATCTGCCTGGAAATTATCGCCCTGCCGTCGTACATAGTAATTACGACTCCCTCGATAAAGAGGCTGGGATTGAGGTGCTGCTTGACCAGAGCGATTGTGTTCATCAGCTGGCTGACGCCCTCCATCGCGAAATACTCCGACTGAAGGGGGATTATAACCGAGTCCGAAGCAACCCAGGCGTTTATTGTCAGCAGCCCGAGCGACGGCGGACAGTCTATAAATATGTAATCGTAATTGTCTTTGACTTCCTTCAAAGCGTTCTTTAAAATCTGCTCCCTGTCACGCTTGTACACCAGGTCAACCTCCGCCCCCGTCAAATCGACGTTTGCGGGCAAAATATCGAGGAGCGGCACAGCCGTCGGCAAAATGTTTTGCGAAACCTTTTCGTCCTCGATAAGCACACCGTACACCGATTTTTTCAATGCGCTCTTGGAAAATCCCAAGCCCGTAGTGGCGTTTCCCTGGCTGTCGAGGTCGATTAGCAGAACTTTCTTGCCGTAGTCGGCGCAGTACGCCGCTATGTTTGTTACGGTCGTGGTCTTGCCCACGCCTCCCTTCTTGTTTGTAAACGAAATGACTTTTCCCATAGTTCTCTCTGCCTTATCCCGTAATGTTTCCCGTGAAACTTTTATTTTGTCCGTCCGCACCAATCACGGTGCGGACGGACTGTCACAATCAGTCTTCGTTCGGTTTGGTATCGTCTTCCGCCGAATACCTCTTGAACGTCGTTTCGGTGTGCTGACCTTCGTGCTCTTCCATATATGCAAGCACTTCCTTGTAGTCCTTGCCCTCCATCAGCAGGTCCACCTCCTCGGTGTATATGGTTTCCTTTTCGATAAGCACGCGGGCCATATTTTCAAGAATACTCTTGTTTTCGCTTAAAAGCTTACGCGCGCGTTCGTGCTGAGTCTGAACGATTTCACGCACTTCGTCGTCAATCATTTTAGCCGTTTCTTCGGAATAGCTGTTATGCGTCGCCATATCCTTGCCCAGGAACACGGGCTGCGAATCGTCGCTGTAGCTTATAAGTCCAAGCTTTTCGCTCATACCCAGCTCGGTGACCATAAGGCGTGCGAACTTGGTTGCCTGCTTAATATCGCCCGACGCACCCGAGGAAATGTCCTTAATTACCAACTCTTCGGCAACTCTGCCGCCAAGTGCCATACAGATATCGTCAAGCATATAGTTTCTGGAATAATATCCTCTGTCGGACTCGGGCCTCATCATCGTAAAGCCGCCGGCGTTTCCGCGGGGGATAATGGTTACTTCGTGCACGGGGTCGCAGTTGGGGCACAGTTTTGCGAGTATGCAGTGACCTGCTTCGTGGAAGGCGGTCAGCCTCTTTTCGGGCTCGGTTACAACCTTGCTCTTCTTTGCAGGACCCATAGCAACCTTGTCGAATGCCTCGTACAGCTCGGCGTTGCCTATAAACTGTTTGTTCGCTCTCGCCGCCAGAATCGCAGCTTCGTTCAAAAGGTTTTGCAGGTCCGCACCCGAGAAGCCTGCCGAAAGCCTTGCAACCGCCTTCAGGTTAACGTCCGCCGCAAGCGGCTTATTACGCGCGTGTACCTTTAATATCTGTTCTCTGCCCTTGACGTCGGGAAGGTTGACGAATACCTGTCTATCAAATCTGCCCGGTCTTGTAAGAGCGGGGTCGAGTATATCCGAGCGGTTCGTCGCCGCCATAACGATAACGCCCTCGTTGTTTTCGAAACCGTCCATCTGAACGAGTATCTGGTTGAGTGTCTGCTCCCTCTCGTCGTTGCCGCCGCCCAGACCTGCGCCGCGGTGACGGCCTACTGCGTCTATTTCGTCTATAAAGATTATGCAGGGCTGATTTTTCTTTGCTACGTCAAATAAATCACGCACTCGCGAAGCACCTACGCCGACGTACATTTCAACGAAGTCGGAGCCCGACACCGAGAAGAAGGGAACGCCTGCCTCTCCCGCTACCGCCTTGGCGAACAGCGTTTTACCCGTTCCGGGAGGGCCTACAAGCAGCACGCCCTTGGGAATACGCGCACCCAAATCGGAGAACTTTTTGGGCTGCTTTAAAAATTCGACAATTTCCGCAAGCTCAACCTTTTCTTCCTCTGCACCCGCAACGTCGGTGAAGCGCACCTTAATATTAGTTGAAACGCGAGCCTTGGTTTTGGCAAAACTCATCGCCTTTCCGCCGCCGCCCATCGTGGAGCGCATAATCAGCCAGAACACGATGCAGACGAGTACGATTCCCGCTATGGGAAGTATCGAAGACCAGATGCTGCCTGCATTGGGGTCACGGTAAGTTACCGAAACCCCCAGGTCCATCCACCTGAACAGCACGCTGTCCTCTACGGGCGAGGAATAGAAGGAAGGTCCCACCGCGTAGTATTTCGAAACCATGCTGGTCTTGCCGTTCCTGACTACTTCCACTTCGCCGTACATCTTGTATTCGGAAAAGTTTACGGCTTTTATTACTGCGGCGTCTTCCCAAACGGTATTGCCGTCTTTATCCGTATACTTTTTCTGAAGCTTTCCGTCAACAAAACCGTAGTTTTCGTCAATCTTATCGGTTTCGCCGTCAGCGTACTGCGCCTTGTATACGGGATAAGTCGTTTCGCCTACCTTTTTCTCTGCTCCGGCGATGACTTCGTCGCTTGCGCTGAATCTGCCGTTCTCAACGTACTCAACGAACTTATCGAAATCGATTTGTTCTGCGCCGCCGTTTCTCATTGTGAAGTACAGTACTAATCCCGCGGTAATTGCGAGTAGTACTATAACTACGACCATGATTACTCTGCTTTTCTTGTTCAATTCATACCTCGTTTGCGCGCCTTAATATTTTTGCGCGCCATATATTTATATAATATGGTATTAGCTACCATAATTTGCTACGTTAGTTATTTTACCACACGGTTAAATGCATTTCAAGTGTTTTGCGCTAATATCCTGCGTATTTTTGCAAATTTTATTTATTTTTCACCGTTTATTCACCTATGTTTATCACTTTTCATTACTTCACAGCAATGTTAATAATGGCATATAATTAACAAAATTTGTATAGCGCCCTGTTAAAATTTTGTCTAAAAATGTTTCATGTGAAACTTTCCACCAAATTATTTGAACTTTTTAATGTTTCACGTGAAACGGTAACCGCTCAAATTTAGGCTAGTTTATCAACATCGGTGTGTAAATGTTAATAACATTGTTGATAAAATGCGTCATCAATGAAATGTTATACACAATTCAACCGTTGCGTCTGCAAATTTAAGCGTATCGTAAAATGCTTGGCGCGTGGCAAAATCGAGTGTGAAAAACACTCTACGATTAACAGTATGCG
>CAMWWA010000047.1 GCA_947177825.1 uncultured Clostridia bacterium | reverse complement strand
TTCTACGAACGAGCAGGCATGGTAAAGCTTTTGGGCACTACCCAGCGCGTAGGCTCGGTTACTGCAATAGGCGCTGTATCGCCCCCGGGCGGCGACTTGTCCGAACCCGTTTCGCAGGCAACGCTCAGAATAGTTAAAGTGTTCTGGGGACTTTCGGCATCGCTTGCATACAAGCGTCATTTCCCTGCAATCGACTGGCTTATAAGCTATTCGCTTTACGCGGACAAAATGCGCGACTGGTACAACGAAAACGTCAGCGTGGAATACGCGCAGTACCGCCAGTTCATAATGACGGTTCTGCAGGAAGAAGCGGCGCTCAACGAAATAGTAAGGCTTGTCGGTATGGACGCGCTTTCGTCTAAGGACAGGCTGACGATGGAGACCGCAAAGATTATCCGCGAGGACTATCTGCACCAGAACGCATTCGACGAAATAGACACCTACACGTCGATGAAAAAGCAGTTTTTAATGCTTAAGCTCATTTACGAATTCGATACGCGCGCAAGGGAAGCGGTTGCTTCGTTCGCGTCGATAAACGACGTGCTTGCAAGCAAGAGCAAGGAAAGGCTGGGACGCGCCAAGTATATCAAGGAAGAAAACCTTTCCGAGTTCGACGAAATTTTGAAGCTTATGGGCGCGGAATTCAAGGCGATTTGCCAGGGAGGAGAGGACGATGTTTAAGGAATACAAGACCATCCGCGAAGTCGTCGGACCTCTTATGGTGGTGGACGGCGTTGAGGGCGTAACCTATAACGAGCTCGTTGATATAATCTGCCACGACGGCACGATTCGCCGCGGCAAGGTGCTGGAAATCAACCGCGACAAGGCGGTTGTACAGCTTTTCGAAAACTCGCAGGGCTTGCAGATTTCGGACGCAAAGGCGCGCTTTACGGGGCACAGCCAGCAGCTTGCGTGCTCGCGCGATATGCTGGGCAGAGTGTTCGACGGTATGGGCAATCCGCGCGACGGCGGCGCGCCCGTTATTCCCGAAAAGGTTCTGGATATCAACGGCGAGCCCATTAACCCCGCGGCGCGCGACTACCCCGACGAGTTCATTCAGACGGGAATATCCGCGATTGACGGACTTAATACCCTTGTAAGAGGACAGAAGCTGCCCGTATTCTCTATGAGCGGACTTCCCCACGCGGAGCTTGCCGCGCAGATAGCAAGGCAGGCAAAGGTGCGCGGCACGGACAGCAAGTTCGCGGTCGTGTTTGCGGCGATAGGTATTACCTTCGAGGAAGCGCAGTATTTCGTAGACGACTTCAAAAAGACGGGCGCAATCGAAAGGACGGTGCTTTTCACCAACCTTGCAAACGACCCCGCGGTAGAGCGTATTTCAACGCCGCGTATGGCTTTGACCTGTGCGGAATATCTGGCGTTCACCTGCGGTATGCACGTCCTCGTTATAATGACCGACATTACCAACTACGCCGAGGCGCTGCGTGAAGTTTCCGCGGCGAGGCGCGAAATACCCGGCAGGCGCGGCTATCCCGGCTATCTGTACACCGACCTTGCGACCATGTACGAGCGCGCGGGCAGAATCCGCGGCTGCGAGGGCTCGATAACGCAGATACCCATTCTGACCATGCCCGAAGACGATAAAACACACCCCATACCCGACCTGACGGGTTACATTACCGAGGGGCAGATAATGCTTTCGCGCGATTTGTACAAGAAGGGTATAAATCCGCCCATCGACGTTCTGCCGTCCCTTTCCCGTCTTAAGGACAAGGGCATAGGCAAGGGCAAGACGCGCGAGGACCACGCCGACACCATGAACCAGCTTTTCGCCGCGTACGCAAGCGGAAAGGAGAGCAAGGAGCTTGCCGCAATTCTGGGCGAAGCCGCGCTTTCCGATACCGATAAGCTGTACGCCAAGTTTGCGGAAAATTTCGAAAAGGTGTATATAAACCAGGGCTTCGAAGCGAACAGACCTGTTGAAGAAACGCTTGATATCGGCTGGGAGCTTATGAAAATTCTGCCCGTATCCGAGCTTAAAAGAATCAGACAGGCATATATCGATAAGTATTTGAAATAACAGAGGGATAACCATTTGGCACGGCTTAACGTAAACCCTACGCGTATGGAGCTTAAAAAGCTGAAAGCGCGGCTTACAACGGCGGTACGCGGTCACAAACTTTTAAAGGATAAATCCGATGAAATGGTGCGCCGCTTCTCGCTTATAATAAAAGAAAACAAACGCCTTAGGGACGAAGTGGAAAAGGAGCTTTCCGAAACTTTAAGGCAGTTTTCGGTTGCGCGTTCGGTTACGCCGGCTTACCGTGCCGAAACGGCTTTTGCCATGCCGTCGGTTGCGGTTAAAGCGGAGTGCGGCGTTAAAAGCGTGATGGGCGTGGAAGTGCCCAAAATCGGGCTTGTCAACGAAAAGACCACCGACGGACTGCCTTACGCCTATCCCGAAATTACCAGCGAGGCGGACTATTCTGTTACCAAAGCCGCCGCCCTGCTTCCCAAAATGCTTGCGCTTGCCGAAACCGAAAAGACGGTCAGAATGCTTGCGGAAGAAATCGAGCGCAACAAGCGCCGCGTAAACGCGCTTGAATACGTTATGATACCCCAGCTTGAAGAAACCATTAAGTATATCAAGAGCAAGCTGGACGAAAACGAGCGCGCCGCGGTAATCAGGCTTATGAAAGTCAAAAACAAAGCCGACGTTTGATTGTTGGTGAATATGAAAAGTAATTAAATAAGGCAAGTCTTTGCACAGACTTGCCTTTAAAATTTCATTGTAATTTATTTAATGTAAAATGGTATTACCAACACGCAAAGTATAGCTATTAAACGTAAACGCCCCAACTTTGAGATGGACTTTTTCACCATCTAAATCACATTCCAATGGACTAGCTCCAAAAAAAGAGCCTGTATGTTTATCAACGATAGCATCGTCAAGAAGCAAAAATGCACAACTCCAACCTATATAAAAGCTGATATCGTGTTCTTTGTAAGAATATGATTGGAATTTTACGCCAATAAGAGTGCAAAGCCAAAACGCAAAGCAAAAAATGTCCCAAGTCCCTAAAATATAAAGTGCAATAATATAATTTACTGCCTCTTGGTCATTTACAGCTAAACAAATTAGCACGGCTGTAATAATTACAGAAATTAGCATAAGCACGTTCCATATTCTTTTTACGGCAGTTTTCCTTTTTTGAAATTGCTCTTTGACGGACGTAAGATTTAGTGGCATAATTATATCCTTATAGAATAAAACATGATTTAAAATGGCAAGTGCGCACTTAAGAAATTAAATTTGTATTACGTAATTAATATAGCATATCAACAACTTAAAATCAATAGGTTGTTTGACAGATTGATTTTTTTTATAAGTTACGCCTTTTCGAATGCTTGAATAATAAAAAAGACAATTTCTTAATTTTTGCGTGACAAAAGGGTGAAATGTAATAGATTTTGTTGACAAATGCGGCGGATATGCCCTAAATCCGTTGACATTGTATGTATAAATTGCTATTATATGTATACACAAATACGGAGAAGCTGTAAGCTTTTCCGTATATTGCCGTGTAAAAAAGGGAGTTACCAAAAGAAGTATGATTACAGTAAAAGAGATATCTTCCAAGAGAGATAAGAAAAAGTTTTTTAAATTTATCATAGACTTATATAAGGACAATCCGCACGCGTGCTGCAATCTGTACGCCGACGAATTTGCGGAGTTCGACCCCAAGACCAACGACGCTTTCCGTTTTGCCGACTGCAGAATGTTCTTAGCCTACAAGGACGGCAAAATTGCGGGGCGTATCGCAGGCATCTGGCACCGCGGCGTAAACGAAAAGTTCGGCTATAAGCAGCTGCGCTTTACGCGCTTTGACGTAATCGACGATTTCGAGGTTACCAAGGCGCTTTTCGACAAACTGTTCGACTGGGCTAGAGAGCTGGGTATGACCGAAATAATCGGACCGATGAGCTTTTCCGACCTCAACGAGGAGGGCATGCTTATCGACGGTTTCGACAAGGACAGCAACTACATAGAAATTTACAACTATCCGTACTACGTGGAGCATATGGAAAAGCTGGGCGCGTACAAGGTGGTTGACTGGAACTGTTACGTATTAACTCCGCCTGCGGAAGTGCCCGAGAGATTAAAGAGGCTTTCCGACGCGGTTATGAAGCGTTACGGCTATGAAATTCTGGACGTCGCTTATTACGCAAAGCACGACAAGAAGAAGCTTATGGACTACGTTATGCAGGCTCTTGACGTGCTGGACGTGGCGTTTGAAAACCTTTACGGCACCAGCCCGTTAAACGAAAAGCAGAAGGCGCGCGAGGCGAAAACGCTTTTGTCCGTGCTTATACCCGACTTTGCAGCCGTTATTTTAAAGGACGGCAAGGTGGTAGCTTACGGCTATCTTATCCCCTCGATAAAAGAGGTTATGCAGAAGGGCAGGGGGCACATATTCCCGGGCGGAATTATCCCCTACATTAAGACGATGAAGCACCCCGAGGTTGCGGATATGCTGAGTATGGCAATCGCGCCCGAACACAATAACAGGGGTATTTCGGCGATAATCATTTGCCACTGCCTCGAAGGCGTAATCAAACACGGCGTAAAGAAGCTTGAAGCAGGTCCCGAGCTGGAGGAAAACCACCGCATTCAGAACCTTTGGAAGAGCTACGACGCGGAGCTTGCCAAGAAGGCGAGATGCTGGGGTTTGAAGGTTGAGTAAAATCCGTATTTAAGGGAATAACCTTTAAGTACCGGTAATATAATGATAGACGGAACTTTTTCCGTTGCGGGTGATTTAGTGGACGAAAAGGACAGCGAGCTGAATACAAATCAAGAAGAGATTGAGGCGGCAGAGCCTGCGCCCGTGAACGCGCCCGAGGTGAATACCGAGGTCACCGTTAAGGAAGTCAAGGACGAGGCGGTGGCGGAGCCCGCGAAAAAGAAGCGCGGAGTGCGCATATTCTGGAACGTATTCTTGGTCGTAGTTATTGCGCTGGGAATATTGTCGCTTTTCGGGATAGTCGGCGAAATAGGCGACGATTCCGGCGCATCGCTAGGCGAGGTGCTGAGGGGCGCAAGTCCGCTTTTCTGCGTGGTTTTGGTTGCGGTCGTGCTGCTTATCATGGTGCTCGACGTTGCGAAGTTCTGCATAATCTGCAAGACGGTTACGGGTAAATTCCGTATAGGTACGGCGGCAAAGACAAATTTCCTGGGCAGATATTACGACGCGGTTACGCCCTTTTCGACGGGCGGTCAGCCGATGCAGATTTATTATCTGAACACCAAGGGCATAAGCGGCGGCAATTCCTCCGCAATAGTGCTTATAAGATACTTTTCCAGCATAATGTGCTGGATAATCCTTGGCGCCGCGCTTATGATAGCCGGCACCGTGCAGGGCGTTCTGGACGGCGTAAGCGGCGGCAATCTTTTAAAGATTACTGGCTGGATAGGTATAGGCGTAAATTTAATTATTCCGTCGTTCGTAACGCTTTTCCTCGTTCTGCCCAAGCTTATGCAGAAGCTTACCGTAGGCTTCGTCAAGCTCGGTCATAAAATGAAAATCGTCAAGGACGTCGACAAGACCACCGCGCGTGCAACCAAGGTCGTAAGCGACTTTAAAAATTCGTTCAAGGTGATGGCGACAAGTCCGCTTAACCTTATCCTGCTGATTTTGGTGTGCTTTGTCGAATCCGCGATTACCTTTGCGATACCCTATTTCGTAATGAAGGCGTTCAACTGTCAGGTGGACGGTATGCTTTTAAGCATAATGTCCCTGAATGTCTTTGCGATTTTCGGCGTTTCGTTTATACCCACCCCCGGCAACTCGGGCGTGGTGGAAAGCATGGGCGCGCTTGCGTTCTCCGTGGCGGCGGGCTCGTCGCTGGTCTGGTCGGTAATAACGTGGAGGCTTTCGGTCTTCTACGTCTATATTTTAATAGGAATATGCATTACCGTTTACGATATGATTATGAAAAACGTAAAAGCAAAACGGCAGGGGGAAAACAAAAATGAACCGGGTAAATAATTTAAATCTGTGCAGCTTCGACGCGGTGATAGCGGGCGCGGGTTTAAGCGGAATAACCGCGGCGCGCGTGCTTGCGGAGGCGGGGCATAAGGTCGTCGTTGTCGAAAAGCGTGAAGAAGTCGGCGGCAATACCTACGACTACGTTGACGGCAACGGCATAACCGTACAGAAATACGGTCCGCACATATTCCACACGAGCGACAAGGAAGTGTTTGACTTTTTGTCGAGGTTTACGGAGTGGACCGCATACGAGCACAGAGTGCTGGGGAACATAAACGGAAAGCTTGTTCCCGTGCCCTTCAACCTCACTTCTTTATTTGAGCTGTACGGCAAGGAAGAGGGCGGAAAAATCAAGGATATTCTGATAGAGGAAATAGGGCTCGGTAAAAAGGTGCCTATTCTTACGTTGAAGGGACATGCCGATAAAGCCGTGCGCGATTTTGCCGATTTTGTCTACCGTAACGTTTTTTATATTTACACGATGAAGCAGTGGGGCTTTAAGCCCGAAGAGCTCGGCGAAGCCGTGATGAACAGAGTGCCCGTATATATTTCTTACGAGGACAGATATTTTACCGATACGTACCAGTATATGCCCGCTGACGGCTTTACCGAAATGTCGAAAAATATCCTCGACCACGAAAATATAACCCTTATTACGGGCGTGGATATTTTGGAGCATATCGAAATAGCGGGCGGGAAAATTTTTGCCGACGGCAAGGAATTTTGCGGTAAGCTTATTTATACGGGGCGTACGGAACAGCTCTTCGGATATAAATTCGGCAAATTGAGTTACAGAAGCCTCGACTTCGTATTTGAAACGCTGGATACTCCTTCCTATCAGCCTGCGGCTGTCGTCAACTACAATACGAGCGAAAAGTTTACCCGTATTTCCGAGTTTACCAAATTTGCGTGCGGAAAGAAGGATAAAACGGTTATCGTAAAGGAATACAGCAAAGACTTTAAGGAAGGGGATATTCCTTACTATCCCATACCCAAACGGGAAAATTACGAGGAATATTTAAAGTACGCGGAGGAAGCGGCGAAAGTGCCCAACCTCATTCTTTTGGGCAGACTTGCCGCCTATAAATATATAAATATGGACGTTGCCGTAAAAAACGCAATTTGCGCGGCAAATAATATTAAGTAAGGTTATTACAATGGAAAATCGGGACGAAATTAAAATTGCCGAAATTTTAGACGCATACTATCCTTGCATTGACGGACCTGTCAACGTTGTCACCAACTACGCCAAGCATCTCGATAATAAGGCGCATTGTAAGCTTTTGGTTCCGAAAGCGGTTAAAAAAAGCAAATACGTGGACTGTCAGCCGTTTGAGGTAAAGCGCTGTAAATCGGGTTGGGGACCGGAGGGTTACCGCAACGCTATGCCGCAGAGCGACGGCAAATTTAAAAAGTGGGTTAAGGAACAAAAATTCGATATATTGCATACTCATTCTCCTTTCGGAATGGGTATGTTCGCCGTAAAGCAAGGCAAAAAATACGGCGTGCCCGTCGTCGCGACGCTGCATACCAAGTATTACGAGGACTTCAAAAGAGTTCTGCACGGCTTTAAGCCCCTCTGCAATTTTATGCTTAGGCGGATAATGAGGGTTTATAACCGTGCGGACAGCGTCTGGACGGTAAACGACGCGTCGTGCGAGGTGCTGAGGGAGTACGGCTATAAGGGTAAAATCGAGGTAGTAAGAAACGGTACGGACCTGAAATATCCCGACAATGCCGAAGAGCTAATCGAAAGGGTAAACGCGGCTCACAATCTTTACGGGCAGAAAAACGTGTTTATTTTCGTCGGACGCATAGCGATGTACAAAAACCTTGCGCTGATGGCGGAAGCGCTTAAAATTTTAAAGGACGGCGGCGAGGATTTTAAAACGCTTATAATAGGAAGCGGCTTCGACGAAGCAAAGTTTAAGGGCATAGTGCACGGCCTGGGGCTGGACGATAACTTCATTTTTACAGGTTCGGTAAGCGACAGACAGCTTTTGCAGGGCTACTATTTAAGAAGCGATTTGTTTTTGTTTCCGTCTACGTTCGATACGAGCTCGCTCGTTCCCATCGAAGCGGCGGCGCATAATCTGCCCGTACTGCTTATAAAGGACAGCTGCACTGCGGAGAATATAAAGGACGGCTTTAACGGATTTTTAGCGGAGGAAACCGCGGAAGCTTTTGCCGCGAGAATAAAAGAGATTATCGGCGACCCCGAAAAAATGAAGGCCGTCGGCGAAGAGGCGGCGCGCTCGGTTTACAGAAGCTGGGAAA
>CAMWWA010000046.1 GCA_947177825.1 uncultured Clostridia bacterium | reverse complement strand
CGAGCTTCCCGTCGAAATACCCGACCCCGTGCCTATGACGAGCGAGGAAAATATCGAGGCGTACGGCTACGATATAAGCAAGCCCGACGACAAGATTACCGCCGACGACCTTGTGGCAGTTGCGGCGGCGCACGGAGGCAAGTGCCTTACCGCCGACAGCTTTGACGGCGATTTATACAAAAAAATGGACTGGGAAACGGTAGACGGCGAAAAGTTTACCGCCGATACCTACACCGTCCTTCGCGCGGGGCACTGGATTAACCCCCTTTACACCGAGTGGAAATGGGATTTCGACAGGCTTTCCAAGACGGACAGAATTTTTGCGCGTATCTGGTACGACAGTCACGGTAAGGACGAGGATTACGTTTACTACTTCGACGACAAATTCAAGGCGCACGCCGATAAGCTGAACAAATAATGAAAATAGCAATATTCTATTTTTCGGGCACGGGCAACACCGAAAAGGTTGCCAAAGCCTATAAGCAAAATTTCGAAGAACAGGGCAACGGGTGCGAACTCTTCCCACTGCCGCATAAGGAACAGGTTGACTTATCGCAGTACGACCTGGTCGGTTTCGGCTACCCCATTCATTCGTTCAACGCGCCGCAGATTGTGTTGAAGTTTGCAAAGTCGCTGCCCAAGCCGCGCAAAGGCGACAAGCACGTAACCAGGGCGTTCATCTTCAAGTCTTCGGGCGAGCCCGTAAAGATGAGCAGGGTTTCCTCCCTCAAGCTCAAAAAGATTTTAAAGCGCCGCGGCGTATACGTTGCAAACGAATACCAGTACGTTATGCCGTACAATATGATTTTCCGCCACACCGACCACACCGCTTACAGAATGTGGGAAACGGCTAAAAAGCTTATTCCGCTTGATTGCGCGGACATCTTAAACGGCGTGGAGCGGCATGAAAAGAAGATGCCGTTCGGCAACTTTCTTGCGTGGATATTGCGCTGCGAACACTGGGGCGCGCACGTTATCGGAGTCGGCTACAGAGCCACTAAAAACTGCGTAGGGTGCGGAATATGCGCCAAGAACTGCCCCGCAGGCAACATAAAAATGAAGAACGGCAAGCCCAAATTCGGCGGCAATTGCTATATATGCGCGCGGTGCTCCTTCCACTGCCCCAAGGACAGCATTAGGATAGGTTTACTGAACGGCTGGCGCGTGAACGGCGCCTACACCTTTAAGGACGGCGACCCGAACGAAAAGAACGGACACGAAAATTACTGCAAGAAAGCTTACGCCAGATACTTTAAAGAAGCCGAAGAGCGGATAAATTCGGCGGCGGAAAGCGAAGAATAAATACAATATGTAAGGCGGCGGAAACACGCGTTTCCGCCGCCTTTTTTGCAATTAACCCCGTAATATGCCGCGGTTAACGCGTTTTTTATCACTTTTTGTCGCTTTTCATATTGTGTCTGAACGCAACCACCGCCAAAATTACGCTTGCAACCAGGCACACCGCAATAGGAATAAATCCCAGCGCGGCAACGCTGTCAAACGCATAAGCGGCAGGCGGCTCCGCGCCCATAGGCGTGTGCATTGCGCCCGTAATTATTCTTCCGATATACACCGACGGATAGAAGGGCAACACCCTGCAAAATGTTTCGAATCCGCCCATAGTGTCCAGCGGCATCCACGCTCCGCCCAGTATGCCCGCCGCGGAGATAAGCACCGAGGTTATGCCGGGCGCCGCCTTGTCGTTGAGCACGCTCCCTATCAACACGCCAAGGAATATGCAGATTAAAAGTATAGGCAACATACCTATCATTAAAAGCATCGCCGCGCCGAACGAAAAATACGTACCGCCGACTATCAGCGAAACAATCCAGCCGAACGCAATGCAGACGACCTCCTGCCCAACGCCTACGACGAAGCAGGGCACGGTGTAGCCGAGCACGAAATCGACGGTGCGCATAGGCGACGTGTACAGGCGTACGAGAAACGCCGAAGTCCTGTCCTTGGAAGTCAGCAGCGCGACCGACAGCATAACGAACGTAAACGAAAACATTATTATTCCCGGTATAAGCGACGGCGCGTCGAACACGGGCGTGTTGCCCGCCGTAAACTTGTTTATGACCTGAAAGAGCACAATCATCACCACGGGGAAGCCGAGGCAGAAAATATATTGCAGCGGGTCGCGCAGAATTTCCAGCGTGTTTCTCTTGATAAAGGCGCGCGCGGTTCTCATACTTTTGCCTCCTTAACTATGCTGACGAAAGCGTCCTCGAAATTTTTCTGACCGCTCGAAGCTTTCAGCTCCTCCACCGTGCCGACCGCCGCAACCCTGCCCTTGTTGAGCACGGCAACGCGGTCGCACAGCGCCTCGATTTCTTCGAGATAGTGCGATGTCAGCACCACCGTCATTTTGCCTTTCAGTTCTCTTATAACCTCCCACAGCTCCCTGCGCGCAAGCACGTCCAGCCCCAGCGTAGGCTCGTCCAGAAAGAGCAGTTTGGGATTTGATATAAGCGCGGCGGCAATCGAAAGCCGCCTCTGCCAGCCGCCCGAAAGCGTGCCTGCGCGCCTTGCCAACACCTCGTCCAGCGAGAACGCGGATATAACGCGCTCGACGGCGTTTTTCCTTTCGTCCTTGTCGCCGTAATATACCTCGGCAAAGAACTGCAGATTTTCCTTTACGGTAAGCTTGGGCGCCACCGAAGTTTCCTGCGGCGATATGCCTATTATCCTCTTAATTGCGGACATATCCGTCCTTACGCTGTTGCCGAAAACGGACGCCTTGCCTTCGGTCGACACCGTCAGTCCGCACAGAATTTTAATAAGCGTAGTCTTGCCCGCGCCGTTCACGCCGAGAAGCCCGTAAAGCTCCCCCTCGTTGACCTGCAAGTTGCAGTCGCTCAGAGCGGTTATTTCACCGTATTTTTTAGTCAGGTTTTTAGTATCAACCGCAAGCATCATTTAATCTCCCTTTGCGCAAAGCGCGTCTTTACCCCCGTAAACGTTTACAACGCAATTATAATATAAATGACACGTACTGTCAAACGCAGAACGCTATAACAAAACCCCGTCCGCGCAACCCGCGGACGGGGTTTCTTTAATAACTAAATTTAGGTGCGCTTTAACGCGTGTTTTTTACCGTGAGAGGCGCGCGGTTGTTCATTGCTGCGCCTGTATGCGTTTGCAATAATATTGGCGATAAGTTTATAAATTTCGCCGAATACGATGACCGACAGCGACGCGCCGAATACCAAGCCCCACAGCCCTGCGGGGAGCGCAACCAACCCGAACGCAGGGGCGAGCGGCGAGAAGCACAGCGCGACGTTTACGCCCACGCCGAGCGCGACGGTAACAAGCAAAACCTTGTTGGAGAAGAAGCCGCAAAACGCCGATTTGTTGCCCGAGCGCACGTTGAACGCCTGAAAGAGTTCGGCAAACGAAAGGGTTAAAAACGCAACGGTAACCGCCGCCTCATTGCCGTAATGTGCAAGCGTAACCGCATACGCCGCAATGGTTACCCCCGTAATATACACCGCCGAACACAAAACCGACAGCATAGACGACTGCGAAAACAGCGCTTTTTCCGCCCTTATAGGCTTATGCTTCATATCGTCGCCGCTGCCCTTTTCCACTCCGAGCGCAAGTACGGGGAAGCTGTCTGTTATCAAGTTTATCCACAATAGCTGCGTGGACGGCAGGAAGTCGCACCCGACGAATATGAAGGTTGCAATCATAATTGCAAACACCTCGGCAAGGTTGGTGGAAAGGAAGAACTGTATGGTCTTTTTTATGTTGGAGGATATGCGCCTGCCCTCCCGAACTGCCGCGACTATGGTTGTAAAATTGTCGTCGGCAATGACCATATCGGCAACGCTCTTGGTGACTTCGGTGCCGCTCTTGCCCATTACTATGCCTATATCCGCGCTCTTGACGGGCGGCGCGTCGTTCACGCCGTCCCCCGTCATGGCAACCACCTCGCCCTGCGCCTGTTTGATTCTGACTATGATATTTTTATGCTTGGGAGAAACCCTTGCAAACACCCTGCCGCGTTTGACGGCGTCTTTGAGCTGCGGCTTGGTCATACCGTCCAGCTGCTCGCCCGTAAACACCTCTTCCGCGTTCTGCGCAATGCCCGCCTTTCTTGCGATTGCAAGCGCCGTTTCGGGACTGTCGCCCGTTATCATAACGGTGGTTATGCCTGCCTCGCGGCACTGCTCCACGGCTTCTCTTACGCCCTCTTTCAGGTCGTCCATCATGCCGCAAAGTCCTAAAAAGGTCAGTCCCTCCTCGCTCAAATCGCCGCCGTCCTTATATGCAAACGCAAGCACCCTCAGCGCCTCGGAGGACATCTGCCTGTTCGCGCCCTCTATACTCTCACAATCTGCGGAGGTCAGCTTGCGCGTCTTTTCACCGTCGGAAATACGGTCGCACCGCTTCAACACTTCCTCGGGCGCACCCTTGACGTATATGCCGACACCGCTCATTCTTTCGGCGCGGACGGACATCATCTTGCGTTCGGACGAAAAAGGAATTTCACCCGTCACGGAGTACTCCTCCGCCCAGCCTTCCTGCTCGGCGTACGCCTTAATCGCAACCTCGGTGGGGTCGCCTATGTAGCCGTTGCGGCCGCCCTTGACGCGCGTACAAATGGACATGCAGGCGCGGATTTTGTCGTTTGACCCCCAACTATCCTGCGGCGAACGGCAATTTTCGGCGGAAAACACCTTTACGACCTTCATTTTATTCTGTGTAAGCGTGCCCGTCTTATCCGAACAGATACACGTGCAGCCGCCCAGCGTTTCCACGCATTTCATCTTGCGGATGACCACGTTCTGGTGACTCATGCGCGTTACGCCCATTGCCATTATTACGGACACGACCGCGGGCAGCCCCTCTGGAATTGCCGCAACCGCAACGGCAACGGCGGTCATAAAGTTTTTTAAAAGCCCCGTGCCGCGTGCGAAAAATCCCACGGCAAACACGATTGCCGCAACTACGATTACGAATGCGGAAATAATCTTGCCCAGCTTGTTCAGACTCTTTTCAAGCGGACTTTGCCCCTTCTTGACGTTTTCCAGCATCTCGGCAATGCCGCCTATTTCGGTCTCCTGACCGACGGCGCATACCACGCCCTCGCCGCTGCCGCCTACTACGTAGGTTGACGAAAACAGCAGGTTGCTTGCGTTTGACTGCGTAACCTTTTTGCCGACTATAACGGTGTCGCGCTTTTCAACGCTCAGCGATTCGCCCGTCAGCGCCGCCTCGTCGCATTTGAGTTCGTTGGACGACAGCACGCGCAAATCCGCAGGTACTACGTCGCCCTCCTCCAAAAGCACGATGTCGCCCACCGTCAGTTCGGTTGCGTCCACCTCCGTAACCTCGCCGTCGCGCCTGACGCGCGCGGTCGTGGAGTTCAGCTTTTTAAGACTTTCTATAGCTTTGTCCGCACGGAACTGCTGAACGGTGCCGACGACGGCGTTTAAAAATATTATGGAAGCGATTATCGCGGTATCTACAAGGTCGCTCTTTTCGCCAGAAAAGAAAGCGATAACCGCGGTTATGCACGCCGCCGCAATCAACAGTATGGTCATAACGTCGCCGAACTGACTGAAAAACAACCCGACAAGCGAGGTACGCTTTTTCTTTTTAAGTTCGTTTTTACCGTACTTTTCCTGCCGCTTTATTACCTCTTCTCCGCTTATTCCGCGCTCGCTTGAACCAAGTTGTTCAAGAACGCGTTCCTTTGCCGTATCGGCGTATTTAAGCATAGTCCACCCCGAAATTCTTACTTGTAATAAACTATTACCAAATTATCGGAAATATGCTTTGCCGAGCGCCCGTAAAATAAAAAGCCGTCCGCGCGTTTTATAAAAACGCACGGACGGTAGTTAAGCCATGTCTTATGCAGGTATTATTATGGAAATCGAAGCAATACGCGTTTCGCCGGTAACTCTTCCAAGAATATATTCTGTGCCGCTTACCAAATCAAATGTTACCTTACCGTCGATAACGTCAACTTTGGAGTCGTTAACATAGATGGCAGTCGCTACATTTGAACTGTCCATAGTCACAACAATCTTTGCTCCGGCAGGCACTTGACTTGTAGTAGTAAACTTTATCTTGTTGGCAGCCTGAATCTTAATATATCCATTTGAACAATAAAAAGCTTTACTCGTATCGTCAGTAGTAGTATACAAAGAAAGTTGTGTGCTATCGAAGTATTTGGCTGTACTTGAACTGGGCGCCAAAGTATATGTTAACGAACCGTTTGCCGCACTGAAATCGTCAATAACGGTTATCGTCTGTGTTTGACCGCCGGGGTTAGGGTTAGGATTGGGGTTGGGATTTTCGGTTTCCGTGCCCGTGCCGCTTCCGGTGCCGCTGCCTGTTCCGCCTGCATTTACATTGCCGCCTCGCTTCTGCACGCCCGCAAGCTGTGGAATAAGCTCCTTGGTCTGCGCCGCGGTAAGCATCTGAGTTACGTCCGTCTTTTTATTCGTGCTGTCGTAGTAGAACAGCGAAGAATTTGTATCGAAAGCCGTACCGTACTTATTGGTGTTTGTAACCGTAGCAAGCCTGTCGTTACCGACGTAAAGGTGATTAGTATTTACGTCCGTCGTAGTAATTGTTTTAGAAGCAAACGTACAACCCACGACCTTAGCCGCGCCGTCGCCGTTCGTCGCGTCGTGCTGCAACTCTATATTGGTGGACTTGGTACTGCTGAAATAGCAGTTTTCAACCAAGGCGTACGCGCTTGCCCTCAACGAAATATCCGTACTGGTAGTAGCGTTATAATAGTTGTTATACATATGCATATTGGCTTGACGGGCGAGCGGCAAGCGGCTCTTACAACCGTTGTAATAGATGTGGTGGAATGTTACGTTTGCCGTAGTATGCTTATTGTCGCCGCCTATAAGCCCCGTCTTGTGCGTACCGTTATATACGTTGTACGAAATAGTTATATTTTTAAGCCCCTTAAAGTCGGTCGAGCCGTCGCCGTCGTGCTTATCCTGTTCAGAGCATACGTCCCAGTAGTTTACGCCCTCCTCAAACGTGTTGTGGTGAACCCAGATATTACCGTGAGCGAAAGCGTCTAAATTTGCAGCACTGGTGCTTCCGCCCTCGAACGAGCACGCGTCTTCGGTGTAGTCTTCGAAAGTAAGATTTCTTACCTCAATCGAATCACTGTTTTTAAAAGTCATACCCCACTGGAATATGCGCGCGTCCTCGCCTATACCCTCAACGGTAACGTTCTTAACGTTAGATATCGGGCAGTCGTTCCAGCAGCTGTCAAACTCCTGCTTGCTTGCGTCCCATTTCAATTTGCTTGACAGTCCGTTAAGCTCCGTATAAACGGACGTGTTAAGCGTATTTATATTGTGGCTTATCAAAGTGGCCTGTGAAATATCCTGGTCTAAACTATCGGCTTTATAATTGTCGCCAAGCTGTATACCGTATTTATCGATAAGCTTAGTCGTACCGTTGGCAGCCAAAACCTTATCGGCAGTCATCTTGTTTTTTGCACTGTATATGTTGTTTGCATTGTAATCCAGCTTATTCCAGGTTGCCGCGCCGACCGTGCCGATTATGCGCACTATAAGCGGCGTTGAAGTCCCTGCGTTCTGCAATATGCTTACGATACCGGTACGCTCTTTTCCGTTAACAGTCGCCTTTACGGTGTTCTTATTAGCTTCGTTTACGTAAACTATAACCGCATTACTCTTGGGAGTGCCGTCGTCGTTGTATGCGCCGACGCCCTCGACTTTGCCGTTGGTTTTGGTTCTGCCGAAATGCGCGTAACCCGAACGGTCGTAAGAATAGACGGTGACGTCTTCCGCCGTAAACGCGGAACCCGACGAAGGAGTTATTTTAAAGTCGTACTTTGCGCCGCCCTTCAAGCCTACTACGTCCACTCTTGCAGTTCCCGAAGTTGTAGAAGCGCGCACTAAAGCGCTGTCAACGCGGGTGTACGAGCTGTCCGTCGTCAGCTTATATTCAACCTTTGCGTTTGAGGGATTGGAATCCTTCCACTCGAACGCCGCGCATTCGTTACCCGCATATGAATAAGTGATTTTTTCCGATACGACGGGTTTTTCGGTTTCGGTACCGGGATTGGTCTGCACAGCCTTAACGGTGACGCCGGTAATACCCTTAACGCCGCTTCCGTCATTCGCCGTTGCGATTATCTGCACGTCGCCCGCCGACTTTGCCGTCACCATTCCGTTCTGGTCAACGGTTGCAATTGACGTATTCGAAGACGACCAGGTAACCGTTTTATCGGTAGCGTCGGCAGGTGCAACGCCGACGTTTATCTTTCTCGTACCACCCGCATCAATATTGAAAGATGAAGGCGACATAGTTATACTTGAAACCTTAACGACTTTTGCGGGCGGATTCTTCTCTTCGTCGTCACCCGGCTTTTTATCGTCCTCGGGGTCTTTTTCGTCGGGGTCCTTTTCATCATCGGGCTAATTGTTGTTCTAGGGGTTCTTATTTTCGTGGTGAGGCTTATT